>NZ_JBSFRU010000109.1:0-17493 GCF_053589395.1 Nocardia sp. NPDC003345 | reverse complement strand
ACGCCGACTGGTGCCTGCTGCTGGCCCGCACCGATCCGGAGGCGCCCAAACGGAAGGGCATCTCGTACTTCGTGATGGATATGCGCAGCCCGGGAATCGAGGTGCGTCCCATCCGGCAGGCGACCGGGGAATCGCATTTCTGCGAGATCTTCCTGGACCAGGTGCGGATCCCGGCCGAGAATCTGCTCGGCGCGGAGAACCGGGGCTGGCAGCTGGCCCAGCAGACGCTGGGGGCCGAACGCGGGCTCACCATGCTGGAACTCGCCGAGCGCCTCGGCAACGCCGGATTCGGATGGCTGCTCGACGAATGCCGCCGGCCCGATCCCACCGGCCGGCGGCCGGTCGACGACGCCGCGACCGCCGACCGGCTGGCGCGGCTCGAGATCGAACTGACCGGACTGCGATCACTGTGCCGGGATCTGGTCGAACGGCATGCCGCCGGAACCGTCGGCCCCGCGGACGCCTCGATCGTGAAGCTCTACTACAGCGAACTCCTGCAGCGGATCACCGATTTCGGCGCCGAGATCAGCGGCCTGACAGGGCAGACGGTCCTGCAGAAGCCGATGTCGGGCGGCTGGGAATCGGGGGCCTGGGTGCTGGACTTCCTCGGTTCCTGGGAATGGACCATCCCCGGCGGCAGCAGCGAGATCCAGCGGACCATCATCGGGGAACGCGGCCTCGGCCTGCCCCGCGAACCGGCGGGAGCCTGATGACCGGCGAATTCGGCGAATTCCACGACGAACTGCGCACGGTCGCACGGGAACTGCTGGGCAAGGGCGGTGACGCGGAGATCGGGTGGCAGGCGCTGGCGGGTGCGGGCTGGACCGGGCTGGAGGTCGCGGCCGAGTACGAGGGCGCCGGGGCGACCTTCACCGAGGTGGCGATCCTGCTGGAAGAGGTCGGCCGCGCGGCGGCGCGGACCGCGTACCCGAGCGTGGCCGCGGCGGGTATCGGGGTCCTCGGCCTACTCGATTCCGATCCCGGCCGGGACGGGCTGCTACGCGATACCGTCGCGGGCACCGCGGTACCGATCGCGGTGCTGGAAGGAAATATGGTGCCGGCGGCCGGCGGCGAAACGGCTTGTGCCGGCACCGCAGGCATAGTACCCGGCTTCCGGTTGAGCGAAACTTCCGAGGGGTTCGAGTTATCCGGCTCCGCGGCCTTCGTCCCGGACGCCGCCGCCGCGACGGCCCTGCTCATCTCCGCACTCGACCCCTCCGGGGAGATCCGGCTCGCCGTCATGGCACCCGATGCGACGGGTTTGCGGATCACCGCCGAACCCGTCGTGGATGCGACCCGGACCCTGGGGCGCGTGGCCGCCGACGCGGTATCGGTCGCGCCGGATGCTGTGCGGTCCTTCCGCTCGGATAGTGACCGCGGCCTGCGCGCCGTCTACGACCGGGCCGCGCTCGCCGTCGCCTGCGACAGCGTGGGCATCGCCGCGGCGATGCTGGACGCGACCGTCGAATACGCCCGTGTCCGAACCCAGTTCGACCGGCCGATCGGCTCGTTCCAGGCGGTCAAACACGCCTGCGCCGATATGCTCGTCGAACTCACGATCGCGCGCCGGCTCGTCGCCGAGGCCGTGGCGGGCGTGGCGGCGGGGGCGGGGGACAGCGGTCGTGCGGTCGCGGTGGCGAAGGCTTACGCCGGTGAGGCCGGCGTACGGATCGCCGGTAAGGCGATGCAGCTACACGGCGGGATCGGCTATACGTGGGAAAGCGGTATCCATCGCTATCTCAAACGCGCGACGCTGAACCGGGCACTGTTCGGCGGCCCCGCCGACCATCGTCGCGAGCTCGCCCGCGAATACTCGCGGCCCTGACCGGCAATGTTCACGGCGCCGGTCGCAGCAGCCCGCCGGCGATCCGGCGTACCTGTGCGACGCTTCCGGAGTCGCCCAGGCGCAGGGCGATATTGGCCGCGTTGAGGGCGGCGTCGATCTGGAAGGCCGCCAGCTCGGCATCCTCACACCGCAACCGCCCGTCGGCCGCGATCACCTCCAGCCGGCCGGTCAGGGTATTCAGCCAGGCCCGATGCTGGTGCTCGAGCAGATCGCGAATCGGTCCCGGGTGACTGTCGAACTCGGGGCGGTTGGCGCCCCAGAAGCATCCACCCGGGAAGAGTGGCGTGGCGGCGTAGTCGATCCAGCTGTCGAGCAGCGCCTCCCACCGCGGCACACCCTCCGGCACCGTCCATGCCGGGGCCACGACCGCCGCGGCGAACACCTCGCCGGCCGTTTCGGCGGTGGCCAGCTGCAGTGCTTCCTTCGTCCGGAACAGGGTCTGGATACCCGCCTTGCTGATGCCGAGTTCGTCGGCGAGACGCCCGAAGCTGATTCCGGCCAAACCATCGCGTGAGGCGATATCGACGGCATGCCGGGTGATCGTGCGGCGTGATCGGGCCCCGCGTTCGCGCCGCCGGTCCGGCGGGTGTGCCTCGTCGCTCATCGGCGCGGTATCCCGGGGATCGATGCTGCGCCGGTCACAACACCCGCTCCACGTGATAGGCGACCCCGCCGTCGATCGGGCGACCCGAACCCACCGCGACGATGTCATTGAGCCAGGAGTGCCGTTCCGACCCGGTTTCGAAAAGAATCGCGGTGCGGAAGTAGTACCGGGCCGGATCCACGGCGTAGAGGTCCGCGCGGCCGGTGATCGCGCCCTGCACCTCGGGCGGGATCACCCAGCGACCCTGGTATGTCATATGCACCAGGTCATTGTCCGCGCGCAGCGTCAGCCGGACATCGAGCAGCATCGTCCCGTCGGGACGGTAGAGTGCCCAGTCCCCGCCGCCGGGCACGACTTCGCCGCTGAGCCGGGGTCCTTGGAACGAACCACCCGTCGCGCGGTAGAGGACGCGCCGGCCGATCGGCCCGCCTCCGAAGTTCAGTGGTGTCTCCAGGTCCACCGTCATATCGAACAGATGCTCGGTACGGATCGTTTCTGCCGTTCCGGATCGGGTCTCGGTGGTCATCGACGCTCTCCTCTGTTTCGGTGGGCAACGCGTCGAATATAAGTATACATACGACCGTATGTAATGGCGAGTGGCGTGACTCCGCAACTGTGCGGATCCGCGGGGGTGGTGGCGGGAGGGCGGTCAGGACAGAGGGCGCGACCGGTCGAGGATGGCATCGACCGTTTCCGCGACGGTGAGATCGGAGGTATCGAGCCACAACCCGATTCGCGGCGTGGTCTCGCGCAGGCCGGAATCCAGCTCGGCGACAGTGAAAGTGCCGTAGGCCTTTTTCGTCCGGCCCGCCTCGCGGGCGGCGACCACCTCGGGACGCGGTGCCAGCACGATCACGTGGAGCGGGCGGGTGCGGATCTGCCCGGCGAACCACGGTAGCTCCGCGCCGAGGACCACGTCCTGCACCACCGCGGCGAATCCGGCATCGGCATACGCGTCGGCCGTGGCGGCCGCGAGCCGGTAGCGCAACCGCAGCTGCTCCAACGCGGCGGCCGACGGATTCGGGCCCATCTCGGCCCGGCCGTTGACCACGAAGGTGCGGAAAGTATCGCCGCGAATATGCGCCGACCGGGGCAGTCTCTGCGCGAGCGCCTGCGCGACGGTCGATTTTCCCGCGGCCTGGATCCCGGTGACGAGGTAGACGGTGCCGATCACGCCCGACAGAGTGGCCTATCCGGTACCGGGCGCGCAATCGGATTCATCCGCGGCGGCGCCGGTGGGCCGACCGCTCTCGTTACCGGTCACCGGACCGGTCGCGAAAGGGCGCGTACCAATCCCGGGGGCGGTCCTGGATCTCCCGCAGCTCCCCGACCGAATCGTTGACGATCGCGAAACTGGTGAAGGTGAGCGGATAGTAGACCGCCGACATGGCGTCGTCCCGAGTCGATACTCGCAGCTCGGCGCGGGTGCCGCCGTTCGTCTCCAGTGTCGCCCGGAATCCGGCCGTCTCGTCCGAGTGGATCGGTAGCGACCCGGCCCGCCGGGGTGCCGCGAAAGTGAGACGCCAGAGCGTCTCCCAGTGTCCGTCGTCGAGTTCGGTGCAAATGCCCCACGCGGTCGGGCGCAGGTTCTCGGCCGAGTAGCCGGAGGGTTCGTCAGTCAACCTCGGGGGTCACTTTCCATTTCCAGTCCATCTGATCATTCAGGGTGGTGAACGAGCCCGGAGCGAAGATGGTTTCGTCCGGGACTCCGTCGCCGACCTTACGAACGGTAACCAACCCCTTCCCGACCAGTTCCTGATAGGTCGATTCCGGCAGCCGCCCCACGAGCACCGTGGACGGAGAGTACTGGCTGTGCCGCAGCCCCCATTCGTACGCGGCCTGGAAGCCCGGCGAGGAGCCGTTCTCCACCTCGTGGGTGAAGAACGATCCGCGCCGGCTCATCGACCCGCCCCGTGAGGCCGTGGCGGCCACCTGCTGATTGAGGCCGTAGGTCATGATGTATTCGGCGTGGTCGGCCGAGGTGCCGTGCGCGAAGTCACGATACGTACGGTCGGCTTCGCACTCACGAGGTATCAGTCCCAGCGGATCGCACCAGGTGAGCGGATTGTGCGGGTAGGCGACGGGGTTCGCCGCCGGACCCGGCCCCAGCGGATCCCGCGTGAGATACCGCCCGATGGCGGGATCGTAGACGCGGTGCAGGTTGTAGTGTAGACCACTCTCCGGGTCGTACTGCTGCCCGGGAAAGCGCAACAGCGTATGGCTGTAGCCCGACCAGGTCGTTTCTCCCCACAGTGTGCTGGTGGCGGTCGCGGCCACCTGCCCGGAGTCGGTGAGAAGCCGAATCGGCGCTCCGGACGGGCCGGTCACGACTGCGACGAATTCGCGGTCGGCCCCGTCCCGGTCGAGGGTCTGGGTGAGCGGGATGTGGGTGCCGGGGTGATACGACCAGTGGGTGGTCGCGTCACCAGCGGTCTGTTCCGTCAGCCGGGGGCCGTCCCAGGTGTAGTCCGTGCGTTCGAGCGCCGCCCCGGCGGCGGTGAGACGATATTTCGCCGTACGTCTTCCGAGCGCGTCGTAGGTGTAGCGCCAGCGTTGGCCGCCGGACGTCCGCAGTTCGGTGAGCTGGTCGAAGGCGTTGTATCGGTACTGCCGGACCTCGGGCCGGCGGGAGGGCCGGCCGGTGATGCTGCGGATCAGCCGGCCGCTCTCGTCGTACCGGAACCGCGTTCGGCCGTGCC
Source organism: Nocardia sp. NPDC003345 (assembly GCF_053589395.1). Lineage (NCBI taxonomy): Bacteria > Bacillati > Actinomycetota > Actinomycetes > Mycobacteriales > Nocardiaceae > Nocardia > Nocardia sp. NPDC003345. Next base: position 12,344 of record NZ_JBSFRU010000109.1, on the reverse strand, counting down.
GGACGAGCACATTGTCTCGATACTCCCGGTGGTGCAGCGGATCCGGCCTGTTCGGGGGTACCGGTTCGTCGATTGCTCGCGCCGGTTCGGCCCCGCCGGTCCGGATATTTCCCAGCCGGTCGTAGCGATATCGCTCGACGACTCGTTCGCCGCTGGTGATCGCGGTGATCCGCCCTATCTCGTCGAGCTCGTACTCGCGGCGGATCTCCGGCCCGGCACCGGCCACCGTCGACTGCGCGGTGGGATATCCGTCCGCCCGCAGGCTGTAGTCGTCACGGAAGATCGGCGTGCGGGCGGATGCTCCGGAGGCGACGACGCCGACGGTCTGGGCGACGGTGTGCCCGACCGGGGAGTAATCGCGATCGACCGTGAGAGCGCCGACTCGCCAGCCGGTGGCGCGCCCGAGGTGGTCCTGGACGAAATCCAGACGCCGGTCGCCGGTATTCATCGCCGTGACCCGGTCGGCCTCGTCGTACTGCCAGGTGGTGACCATCCCGCTCGGTGAGGTGCGCGAAACTCGGCGGCCGTGCCGGTCGTGTTCGAAGACGCTCGGCGGGCGGCCGTCCACCTGCTCGGTGGCCGGTTGCCCGTCGGAGGTGTGAGTGAAACGGAGTGAATGCGCTGTGCGGTCTGCTGTACCGGAAACAGCCGTCGTCATCCGGCCCGCGGCGTCGTAGCCGTACCGCAGCCATTCTCCCGTCGCGGCGGTCACCCCGGTGGGACGGCCGAGGATGTCGTAGGTGTGGGTCCGGGTGATACCGGTGGCCGGGGTCACGGTCGTGATCCGGCCGCACGGATCGTGGCCGTAGCGGGTGAGCGCTCCGGAGTACTCGGTTTCGGCCACGCAGCGGCCCGCCCGGTCGTAGGCGTAATGCCAGGTGTCACCCAGCGGGTTGGTGATTCCGGTGAGCCGGCGCTGCGTATCCCAGGTGTAGCGGGTGGTGGCGCCGTCCGGATCCGTGCGGCTGCTGACCAGATCGAACGCGCCGTAAACGTACCGGGTCCGGCCGCCCGCGCGGTCGGTATGCGCGAGGAGATTGCCTTCGCCGTCGTATTCCCAGCTCTCGCGGTAACCGTCGGGGTGGGTGCGTTCGGTGAGGCGGTCGTCGCCGGACCAGGTGTAGGTCGTGATACCGCCGAGGCCGTCGGTGACCACGGCCGGTCGGCCGAAGCGATTGCGTGTGATGGTGGTGACCGCCCCGTGGGCGTCGATGACCCGGACCGGCAGGCCGGCCGGATCGACCTCGATCTCGGTGACGGCACCGGTGGATTCGGTGACGACTGTGACCGCGCCACCGGGGTGGCGGCCGAATTCGGTCCTCGCCCCGCCGGGGCCGACCACCGCCGTGACCGCACCCGAGTCGTTCCACTCCTGGATATGCGGCGGTTCGCCGGCGGCGGTGACAGCGGAAACCCGCCGCCGGTCGGTGTAGGAGATCAGGATGGCCTGTCCGTCCGGGCGGATGACCTCGACCGTATCGCCGTCCGCGTTGTGTCGGTAGGTGGTCACGGCCCCGTCCGGGGCGACGACCCGAGCCGGGCGATGATCACCGCCGTATTCGGTGCGGGTGCGCCCGCCGGCGGGATCGATGTGCTCACACAGCCGTAGCTCGCTGTCGAGCACGTATTCCGTCGCCGCTCCGGTGGAATCGATATGGACGGTGCGGCGGGCTCCGCTGTCCGGATCGGTCGAATATTCGAAGCGGGCGTCGAGGATGCCGGCGGTGCCGTGCTGGGCTACGACACGGCCGGCCGCGTCGTAGCTGTTGCGCATACGGTTGCCGTTCGAATCGGTCCACGACGTCATACGGTGCTCGGTATCGTAGGTGTAGCGCGTGGTGGCGCCGACTCCGTTGGTTACCGTCTCCAGCCACCCGCGGTCATAGCCGAATTCACGGACTGTCGCGGTGTCCTCGTCGCCGGATCCCGGCACCCGGAGTGCGGTGATCCGGCCGTTCTCGCATTCGATATCGACCCGGTAACCACCCGAGTGCTCGATGGCGACAGGGGCACCGTCGACGGCGTAGTGGAAAGAGATCCGGTTACCGAAGCGGTCGGTCAGGGCGGACAGCGCATAGCCGCCGCGTCGGCGATCGACGGTTCCCGGTTCTCGCGTGGTGAACATCCGGACGAGTTCATGCTCCGGATCGGTCACCGAATAGCCCCCGCCTTCGGCGGCCCGCAACGCCCACCGCGGCCCGCCGTTGGCGGGAAATACCGGCTGCCCCTGTTCCGGGTGCGGATACACCAGCAGGAGGCCGTCCTCGCCGACGAACGTCACGGTGGCGATATCCACGACGACGCGCATATCCAATGTCGCCGACCAGGACGGCCCGAACCACCGCCCGAAGCGGAAGTTCGAGCGGTGCCGCCGCCGCAGCACCAGTGGCAGCACCCCCGGCAGCCGCAAATCGGTATCCGGCATCACGAATTCGCCGGTGGCCACGTCCACCGGGTCGTTGCATACGGTCACCTGCTCCGAGGTGCGATTCGTCTCGGAGCGGTTCGTCAGTGCGGTACGCGCGAGTCCGCGGTCTCTGCCGGTGCGGACGGTGGCGTCATGTTGCCCGTCCCGGAACTGCGTTCGCTGCCCGCCCGGCGTATCGGCCGGGCCGTGCGGCGCGGCGCCCCGGATCTGCTCCGCGGCCCGGGCCTGTACCTGGAGGTGGGTCGTTGCCGCTCCGGCGAGTGCTCCGTCGTGGTTGGGTGAATGCCGTCCCCAACCGGTGGCGATATTCTTGGCGATCCCCGATAGTTGAGAGCCCGCCGAGACGAATGCTTTTGCAATGAACACGGCCCGCACCTCCCCGACGTTTGGCATCATCGCATGGCCATCGGTTCGGCCGATACCGGCCCGCGATGACGCGTGCGTGCCGCCGGGCGGTTCGGTAGGTGGCCGCGGGGCCCGGCGCGGCGCCGGCGATGGGGGAGCAGGCCGGCTCAGGCCGGGGCGAGCCGTTCGGCGGCCAGTGCGCGGAGATCGGCTGATTTGATCTTGGCGCTGCCGGTGAGGGCGAGATCGTCCTCGGTGAAGAACAGGATCTCCCGGGGCACCTTGTAGCTGGCCAGATGGGCGCGTAGATGTTCGCGGATCTCGCCGGCCACCAGATCGCGGCCGGTATGCGGGACCACGCAGGCGACCACCATCTCGCCGAGGGTTTCATGTGCGACACCCACGGTCCGGCCGATCTTGACGCCCGGATACTGGCCCAGCACCTCGTCGACCTCGAGTGGGGAGACGTTCGCGCCGCCGGTCTTGATGATGTCGGTGAGCCTGCCCTCCCAGTACAACCGGCCCTGCTCGTCGAGATAGCCGCCGTCTCCGGTGTGGAAATAGCCGTCGTCGTCGAGGGTTTCGTCCAGCGGGATACCGAGATAGCCCAGCATCAGGGTCGGGCCCTTGACACAGATCTCGCCGTGCTCGCCGCGTACGAGCGCCGTGCCGGTGAGCGGGTCGGCGATCTTCACCGTCACACCCGGGAGCGGGACACCGCTGCTACCGGCGATCACCTCCTCCGGGGTGCAGGCCGGGAAACAGGTGGTGATGGTGAAGGTCTCGGTGTTGCCGTAGGCGTGCCCGGGTTCGGTCCAGTCGGTATCGATGGTGGGGTGGGTGGCCAGCGGCAGGTCCCGGTCGACGAAACGCAGGCTGCTCAGATCCGCGGTGTCCCAGTTCGGCGCACCCTGCAACTGGGCGTGCTGGTGCGGCCAGGCCACGGGGAAGGTCACCCGGTGCGACTGCATGAGGTCCAGAGCCGCGGCGGCGTCGAAGAGCGGCTGCAGGATCAGCGTGCCGCCCGCGGCGAGGGTCGCGCCGAGAGCCTGGGCGAAATTACCGGACCAGAAGAAGCCGTTGGCGGTCCAGCAGCGGACGTCGTCGCCGGGACCGAACCCGAACATCCGGCGGAACCGCCACATCTGGATGGCGACCCCCCGATGCGCGCTGCGGATCCCCTTCGGTTTGCTGGTGGTGCCGGAGGAGAAATACAGCACAGCGGTATCGCTGGGCTGCACGGTCGCGGTCGCGGCGTCGACCAGCGCGGGATCGACGGCCGCGCCGCGTTCCAAGAATTCCGCCCAGGTCTCCACCGCCGTACCCGATACCGGATCGCCGACCGAGGCGAGATACCGCAGAAAGGGGTAGGCGGTGGAATCGATCCGGCCCGGTACGGCGCCGGACAGTCCCGGCTCCAGTTCGGTGAGCACTGTGCCGAAATCCGTTTTCGCCACCAGCCGTTCGAACAGCAGCACCGAAACGCCCGAGACGCGGAGCAGGTGCTCGAGTTCCGGCGGGGTGGAGAAGGTGCTCAGCGCCACCGCCACCCCGCCGGCCAGTGAGGTGCCGAAAACCGCCGCGAGCCATTCGGCGCGGTTGGTCATCAGCACCCCGACCCGGCTGTCCTTGCCGACCCCGCAGGCCCGCAGTGACCGCGCGACCGCGTGCGCGCGGTCCCACAGCTCGGCGTAGGTCCATTCGGTGCCGTCGTCCGGGGAGACGAGAGCCGTCCGGTCGCCGAAACTGTCCGTCACTTCGCGGAGGAAGCCCGGTAGGGTGAGCGTCCCGAGCCCGGGCTCCTCACTCAGCGGCGGTCCCGCGACGATCGCGGCCCGGTCGGGGGTGTGCTGGGCCCCGGTGCTCATCGCCGGTTGTCCTCTCTGACAGTGCTTCCGCGACGCGCGCGGGGGTCCGCCGCTACAGCGGGAGTTCGACCTCGGCGGTGCAGGAGACCAGCTTGCCGCCGTCTTGATTGGTGAGCGTGAGCTTCACCTGCACCAGGGGCACACCCCAGGTGGATTCCGGGTTCTTGTCCACGATCTCGGCGTCGAAATAGGTCACGTCGCCCTCGAACGCCGGCAGCCGGAAGTCGGCCTTGGTATGCCGCACCAGACCGTCGTTCCCGGCCCAGTAGGCCAGGTAGTCGGTGCACCAGCCGCCCATCGTCGCCCCGTAGCCGTAGGCGCGGGCCATACCGACGTCACCGGCCTTCTCGGCGTCGATATGACCGCGCGAGGGCCCGACGTAGAGACCGTCGCGCAACCGCGGATCGATCTTCGCGCCTTCTTCGTCGAAGCCGAATCCCTCGGTCCAGCCCGGATCCTGGTAGACCCACGGATCCTCGACGCCCTCGGGCGCCGTCCACCGGAAGGTGCCCCAGATATTGAAGAGGAAGGCCCGGTATTCGGTGGTGAAACTGGCGATACTGTGCGGGCCGATCACCCGGCGCGGCAGTTTGTCGCCGACCTTCACCTCGTCGAAATGCGGTGAGACCCCGAGCCGGTTGGACATCAGCCATTCGGTGCGCAGCGCGTCCACCTCGGCGAGTTCGGCGGCCGTCCACTTCTTGATCTCACCGAGCTGGCTTTCGTACATACCCCGCTTGTTCGCCTCTTCGGCGAGGTAGCGGATGGCCGTGGACCGCTCCTTGGCGACGAGCGCGCCGTGCTGGTTGCGGTGGACGGTGTCGCCGCGGGAGAACATGGTGGGCCCGGCGAAATTCGTCTGGGCCACCTTGTAGTCGTGGAAGCGCCGCTCCTGGAACAGCTGGTCGCCCGGGCGCACCGGGCAGCCGTAGAACCACCACTCCTCGCCGCCGAAGATGAGGTGACTGTTCGGGATGTGCCCGACGCAGGCCGGCGCCGCGCCGTGCCCGTAGTCCAGGGCGACCGCGATCGACTGCGGGGCGATGAGGCCGCCGTAGCGCGATTCCCGCGCGAATTCCTGATCCCAGTGCAGCGGATTCGGATAGTCCATCGCCATGACCCAGCGGCGGATATCGGAGGTGCTGCACGGATCCCACAGTTGCCCGCCGCCGATCGGCTTGCCCACGCGATGATCGACATCGCTGAGATCCAGTTCGACGGTGCCTTCGTCGGTTTTCTTGCTCACGAGAACTCCTGCTCAGCGATTCACGTCGACGACGATCCGGCCGCGGACGGTGCCGTCGATGAACCCGCGCGCCGCCTCGGCGGCCTCGCCGAGCGTGATCTCGGTGGCGATCGAATCGAGAACGGCCGGGTCCAGATCGCGGGCGAGACGGTTCCAGGCGTCGAGGCGTTTCTGTTTGGGCGCCATCACGCTGTCCACTCCCAGCAGGGAGACCCCGCGGAGAATGAACGGTGCGACGGTCGCGGGGAAATCCATGCCCTGTGCCAGACCGCAGGCGGCGACGGCGCCGCCGTAGCGGGTCTGCGCGGCCGCGTTGGCCAGGGTGTGACTGCCGGCGGTATCCACCACACCGGCCCACCGCTCCTTCTGCAGCGGTTTGCCCTTCTCGGAGAGTTCGGCACGGTCGATCACGGTGGTGGCGCCGAGCTGTTTCAGGTAGGCGTGCTCGTCGGCCTTACCGGTCGCGGCGGCCACGGTGAAACCGGCCTTGGTGAGCAGCGCGATGGCCACACTGCCGACGCCGCCGGTCGCGCCGGTCACCAGGATCTCGCCGGAATCGGGGGTGAGACCGTACTTCTCCAGAGCGTCCACGCAAAGCGCGGCCGTATAACCCGCGGTGCCGATGGACATGGCCTGACGTTCGGTGAACGCCGTGGGCAGCGGGATCAACCAGTCACCGTTGAGCCGCGCGCGCTGCGCCAGCCCGCCCCAGTGGGTTTCGCCGACGCCCCAGCCGTTGAGGACGACCGTATCGCCGGACTTCCAGTCGGCATGGCTGCTGGTGGCGACGGTACCGGCGAGATCGATACCGGGGACCATCGGGAATTTGCGCACCACCGGCGAGGCGCCGGTGATGGCGAGCGCGTCTTTGTAGTTGAGCGTGGAGTAGGCCACCTCGATCTCGACATCGCCCTCGGGCAGCTGCGCTTCGTCGATCTCGGAGAGTGCGACCTGCGGTCCGGTCTCACCCTTGTCGATGAGAATTGCGGAGAACATCGGTGATGTGGTCCTTCCTCGTTCCATTCGGATATGTGCCGTTCCAGCATCTCGAACGGTGCTGTGCCGGTGGACGGGCGCCGGTTCCGCGATGACGGAGGAGAATTATATTCTCTGAAACAAGAATCATATTTCCACCCGCGTTATGCGCTGTCAACACCCTCGGCGATCAACGCGCGGTCCAGCCGCCGTCCACCACGATGGTCTGGCCGGTGACGTACCGGCCCGCGTCGCCGGCCAGCCACACAACGGCCCCGACGATGTCCTCGGCCGTGCCCTCCGTGGGCAGCGGGGTATTGCGGCGCAGGTACTGTCCGCCCTTCTCGCTGTCGTAGAGGCTGTCGGTGATCTCGCTGCGGAAGAAGCCCGGCGCGACCGTGTTCACCCGGATGGAGTGGCGTGCCCACTGCACGGCGAGTTCGGCGGTCAGGCCGGACAGCCCGGCCTTGCTCGCCGCGTAGGAGGCCTGCGGTATGCCCGGAACCCCCACCCGGCCGCTGATGGAGGACACATTGACGATCGACCCGCGACCCAGGTCGCGCATATGCGGGAACACCTGCTGGGCCAGCAGCAGGGGTGCCAGCAGATTCAGGTCCAGGGTGCGCCGGATATCGTCGAGGGATTCGGATTCGGCGCGCTCGGTGCCGAAGCGGTTGCCCGCCGCGTTGATCAGGATCTCCGGCGGGCCGAGCCGGTCGGCGATCACGGGGACCGCGTCGGCGATCGCGGCCGGGTCGGACAAATCGCAGCCCAGCGCCAGCCCGTCGATGTCGGTGGCCAATGCCTCCAGCCGGTCGCGGCGCCGGGCCAGCACCGCCACCCGGGCGCCGAGCCCGGCGAGTGCGCGACTCACCGCGGCGCCCAGCCCGGACGATCCGCCCGTCACCACCGCGACCCGGCCGTCGAGTTCGAAGGGGCGCACGGCGGCCGCGCGATCGGCGCTCATACCGATCCGCCCCGGAGCGCGAGGGCCGGCAGTTCGGTGCGAACCACCTTGCCCATGGCGTTGATCGGTAGGCATTCGACCACGGCCCAGACCTCGGGCACCTTGTAGCCCGCCAGTTCGTCCCGGCAGTATTGCGCGAGCTCCGCGAAATCGACCTCGCTGCCGCCGGTTTCGATCACCGCCGCGACCTGCTGGCCCAGTCTCTCGTGCGGTACCCCGCAGACCGCCGCTTTCACCACGGCCGGATGACCGGCCAGCACCCGTTCCACCTCGAGCGGATAGATGTTGGCGCTCCCTCGGATGATCACCATCTTCTTGCGGTCCAACACAGTGAGCCAGCCTTCGGCGTCCACGGTGCCGATATCCCCGGTGGGTACCGGTCCCGTGGGCGGTGGTGTGATACCGCCGTCGGACCAGTGTCCGAGCAGAGGGCGCCACAGCCCTGCCCACGGCCCTTCGGTCCGCGCGGACAGCGACAACTCGCCGAGTTCGCCCGGGGCGAGCCGGTTCCCGTCGTCGTCGTAGGCGGCCACGTCGAATTGTGGCAGCACCCGGCCGCTGGACCGGGGATGCCACTGTGAATTCGGCGGGTCGATGGCGACCACGGTGGGCGCTTCGGTGAGACCGTAGGTCACCCGGGGCACAATGCCGTGGGCGTCGGCGAACGCGGTGCGCACGGTATCCGGGGTATCGCTGCCGCCGCTCCACACCTCGCGCAGCGAACTCAGATCCAGATCGGGCCGGGCGGCCAGATCGTAGAGCTGGGCGGGGGCGCCGTTCCAGACCGTGACCCCGCGGGTGGCGATCCATTCCGCGACACCGGCGAGATCGCGCCGGTTCATGATCACCGCGCAGCCCCCCGCCTGGGCGGTGAGCAGGGTGGACAGCACCATCAGGTTGAGGATGGTGAACGGGAAGCTGTCGCCCTTGCGCAGATCCGGTCCGTAACCGCGGGTCGCGACCAGGGCGGCGCCGGGCAGCAGCAGATTGCGCTGGCTGTGCACCACGGCCTTGGGCCGGCCGGAGGTGCCGCTGGTGAAAGCGATCGCGGCGGGCGCGTCGAGATCGGCGGCGAGAGCGGGCGGCGGCGTGGCGGATTGCGCCGCGGCCCACCGATCGGGGTCCACGCGGGCGGGCGAATCGACCTGATACCGGTCGCCGGCCAGCACGACCGCCGGTTCGATCAGATCGTGCAGATACTGCTGTTCGCCGACGGCCAGCGCCTCGCCGATGCCCGCCCAGATCGCGCCGATGCGCTGCGCGCCGTGGAAGGCGGCGACGATCCCGAGGTCGTTGGGCAGGCAGGCGCCGACCCGGTCGCCGGGCCGGACTCCGAGGGACCACAGGGCCGCGGCCGCGGCATCGGCTCGCGCGTCGAGTTCGCGGTAGGTCCAGGTTCCCGAAACCGCTTCCAGGGCGACGGCCTCGGGGTCCCGGGCGAGTGCGGGACCCAGCACCTCGGCGATGGACGCCGGGAGCCGGGGTGCGGCGGTGTCGCTGGGTCGGCCGCCGCTGTCGCCATTGAAACTGGGCACCTCTACTTGATATCACTATCCTTACAAAGATTCATCAGATAGCCGCCGATTGGTTCGGGCGGCCCGGTGAAGGTAGGGCGTATGCAGCACACAGGGCCGCTGGCCGGAGTGCGGGTGATCGATCTGACGTCCATGGTGATGGGCCCGTACTGCACCCAGATCATGGCCGATATGGGTGCCGAGGTCATCAAGATCGAACCCCCGGCGGGCGACAACACCCGCTATATCTCGGTCGGCCCGGAGCCGGGGATGGCCGGGGTCTTCGTCAATGTCAATCGCGGAAAGCGCAGTGTGGTGCTGGATCTGCGCTCGGCGGAGAACAAGGCCGCGCTACGCGAACTGATCGCCGGCGCGGATGTGTTCATCCATTCGATGCGCGGCCGCGCGGTCACCGCCCTGGGATTCGGCTACGACGAGGTGGCCGCGGTGAACCCGGCGATCGTCTACACCAACTGCTACGGCTACGGCCGCCGCGGACCCGAGGCCGACCGCACCGCCTACGACGACACCATCCAGGCCGAATGCGGGTTACCGCACGTCCAGCGGCTGCTCACCGGTGAGCCGGGTTACGTCGGCACCATCATGGCCGACAAAGTGGCCGGGATGACCGCGCTCTACGCCACCATGATGGCCCTGTTCCATCGCGAGCGGACCGGGGAGGGCCAGGAGGTGGAAGTGGCCATGTTCGAGACCATGGCCTCGTTCATGCTGGTCGAACACGCCAACGGCGCGATGTTCGACCCGCCGCTGGGCACCGCCGCCTATCCGCGCGCTGTCACCACCGAGCGGGCGCCGTATCGCACCGCGGACGGCTATATCTCGGCACTGGTCTACAACGACAAACAGTGGAACGCCTTCGTGCGGGCGGTGCGCCCGGCCTGGGCGGGGCCGGAATTCGCGACCCTGGCCCAACGGGCCGCGCAGATCGGCACGGTGTACGCCCACCTTCGGGAAACCTTCGCCACCCGCACCACCGCCGAATGGCTGGAACTGCTGAACTCGCTGGAGATCCCGGCCGCGCCGGTGCGCACGCTCGACGAACTGTTCGACAACGAGCACCTGAACGCGGCGGGTTTCTTCGAAACCGTCGATACTCCCGACGGCCCGGTGCGATTCCCCGGACCGCCCACCTGGTTCTCCCGGACCCCGGGCCGGGTGGCCGGACCGGCACCGCGCCTGGGCGCGCATACCGAGGAGGTCCTGCGCGGCGTGGCCGAATCGGCCGCGGCGGTGGACGGGAGCCGGCGATGACCGTGCACACCGACGCCGCGAGCCTGGACCTGCGGCAATTCCTGCGGCCGGGCGACCGCATCGTGATCGGGCAGGCGTGTGGCGAGCCCAGCACCCTGCTCGAGGCGCTGATCGCGCAGGCCGGTGCCATCGGCGGGGTGTCGGCATTCGTCTCGACCAGCTTCTCCGGGATCTTCACCCCCGAATCCGTGGCCGGATTCGACCTGTCGAGCATGGGCGCCATCGGCACGCTGCGTTCGCTGGCCAAGGCGCACCGGCTGGGGATCGTGCCGTGTCATGTGAGCCGGGTGGGCCCCATGATCGAGGACGGGACCCTCGGCTGCGATGTGGCCTTCGTCCAGGTCAGCCCGGCCGACGAACACGGCCGCCACAGCTTCGGCCTCATCGGCGACCATACCCGCGCGGCCGTCGACCGCGCGCGGGTGGTGATCGCCGAGGTGAACGACCGGGTGCCTTTCGTGCCCGGCGAATCCCTGGCCGCGCACGAGATCGACTGCGCCGTCGCGGTGTCCCGGCCGCCGGTGCAGGTGCCGCCGGCCGCGATCGGCCCGCTCGACGAGGCGGTCGCGAAATATGTCGCCTCCTATATCGAGGACGGGTCGGTGTTGCAGACCGGGGTGGGCGCGGTCCCCGACGCCGTGTTGCGTCAGCTGGGTGACCGCCGCGACCTGGGGGTGCACTCCGGGATGATCGGCGACGGCCTGGTGGATCTGGTCGAGGCCGGAGTGATCACCAACGCGCGCAAACGGATCGACCCCGGTGTATCGGTCACCGGCGCGCTCATCGGCACCGACCGCCTGTACCGCTTCGCCCACCGCAACCCCGCACTGCGCCTGTGCGCCACCTCCTACACCCACGACGCGGCCGTGCTGGCCCAGGTGGATCGTCTGGTAACCCTCAATTCCGCCCTCGAGGTCGACCTCACCGGTCAGGTGAATGCCGAACAGAGTGGTGCCGCCTACCTCGGGGGCACCGGGGGACAGGTCGATTTCGTCCGCGCCGGGGTCCGGTCGCGGGGCGGCCGTTCGGTGATCGCGCTGCCCGCCACCGCTCGCGGCGGGACGGTCTCCCGGATCACCGCCCGCCTGTCGGGGCCGGTCACCACCGCCCGCAGCGATGTCGATGTGATAGTCACCGAGTTCGGCGCCGCCGAGCTGGCCGGCCGTGATCTCGCCGAACGAACCCGGCGGTTGATCGCGATCGCGCACCCGGACTTCCGGGAAGACCTGTCCCGCGACGCCTACGAGATCCAGCGAAGAGGATTCTGAATGACCGACGACGCCGTACTGTTCGACGCCCGCCCCGACGGGATCGCGGTCATCACCCTCAACCGCCCGCAACGGCGCAACTGCCTGGACAAGGACATCCGGGAGGGGCTGTTCGCGGCCTGGGACCGCTTCGAGCACGATCCGGCCCTCGGTATCGCCGTGCTCACCGGGGCCGGGACCAAGGCGTTCTGCGCGGGTGGGGATCTCGCCGAAATGGTGGAAACCCGCATGGCCGAACCGCCGCGGCAGATGTTCCCGCTGCCCTACGACACGATCGAACTGTCCAAACCCACCATCGCCGCGGTCAACGGCGCCGCGTTCGCAGGTGGCTGGATGATCGCGCAGGCCTGCGACCTCTGCGTGGCCGCCACCACCGCCACCTTCGCGGTCACCGAGGTGAAGGTCGGCCGGAGTTCACCGTGGGCGGCACCGCTGATCCATATGATCCCGCAGCGGATCAT
>NZ_JBSFRU010000108.1:0-17663 GCF_053589395.1 Nocardia sp. NPDC003345 | reverse complement strand
TGTTGCTGATGCAGACCCGCGGACGGGTCACCGCCGCCGAGATCGCGGCCGAACTCGAGGTGTCGGTGGCGACGGCCCGGCGTGATCTCGAGGCCCTGTCGACCGCGGGTGTGCCGGTATACCCCCAGGCCGGCCGCGGCGGCGGATGGTCGCTGATCGGCGGGGCCCGCACCGATCTCAGCGGTCTGACCGCCGGTGAGGCCCGCGCCCTGTTCCTGCTCACCGGTCCGTCCGCGGAAGCGGTGCCGGAAGCACGGTCGGCGCTGCGAAAACTGCTGCGCGCCCTGCCCGCGACCTTCCGTGGTGAGGCCGAGGCGGCCGCCGACGCGGTCGTGATCGATCCGGCCGGCTGGGGCCGCACCGGGCGCGAACTACCCGAAACGGTGCGGCAACTGCAGCAGGCCGTGGTGCGCCGCCGCCGGGTCGTGCTGCGTTACCGGGGTCGCGGCGGAGAGGCGACCGAGCGCGTCGTCGACCCGTGGGGCCTGATCGACAAAGACGCCCTCTGGTATCTGGTGGCCGGCACCGACCACGGCCGCCGCACCTACCGGGTGGACCGGATCCTGCACGCGGAACCGACCGACCTGCGATCGGACCGGCCGGCCGGACTCGACCTTCCCGCCGTGTGGGCGGAAATCGTGGAGGAAATGGAACAGCGCCGCGCGACCACCGCCGCTACCGCCCTGATCAGCGAAAGGCTCCTGCCGATCCTGCGCGATCGGCAGGGCCGGCATTGCGAGGTCCTCGGCGCCGCCCCCGACGGCCGGGTCCGGGTCCGGCTCACCGCGCACACCCCGCGGGCCGTCGCCGAACAACTGGCGGGCTGGGGCACCGATATCGAGGTGATCGAACCGGCCGCGGTACGCGACGAACTCGCCGCACTGGGCGCGGCACTCGTCGAGCGCTACGGCCGAGAATAAGTGCCCGTGGTCGAAGATCAACCGGGACAAGGCCGAGGTCCTGATCGCGGCCGGCAGGATGCGGGAGCCCGGTTCCGCGGCCATCGCCGCGGCCCGCGCGGACGATCGCCTGCCCGGCCGCGCCGCCGGGGACCACCGACGAACCCGGAGGCAGACCGGGCGCCCGTGATCAGTCCTCCGCCGCGACCGAGTACAGCTGGTAGGAACCGCTGAATCCTTTCAGTTCGGCTTCCCGCGCTGCGGTGACGGTGATATCCGGGCGGCCCGCGACGGCCTCACGCACCTCCTCGCTGACCAACACCTCACCGCCCTGCGCCTGGGCGGCCACGCGGGCGGCCATGGCGACATTGCGGCCGAAGAGGTCGTCGCCGCGGCGCACCGAGCGGCCCATATGGATACCGATGCGGACACGGACTCCGGCCAGGGACCCGGTGACGGTACCGATGGCGCCCTGCACATCCAGACCGCAGCGCACCGCCTCCTCGGGGTCGCCGAAGGCGATCATGAATCCGTCGCCCTGACTCTTCACGATATGACCGTCGTGGCGAGCGACGAGCCTGCGGATCAGCCGGTCGTGCCGGCCCAGCAGGGCGACCCAGGCACGATCGCCCAGCCTTTCGTTGAGCGCGGTGGATCCCTCGATATCGGAGAAGGCGATCACGACATCGCCGCCCGCGGTGAGCCGTGCCAGATCGGGTCGTTCGACCTGCGCCCAGCCGGCCAGCTCCTCGATCGAGCTGAGCATCGCCGCGCGGAAACCTTTCCGGCGCACGAGACTCGCGGTCTGCCAGACGGTCTTCACCGCTTCCCGGCCGCCGTCCATCAGCCGCTGTCTGGTATCGGTACGGCGCTGGACTTCGGCCAGCTCGTGCCGCGTACGCACCAGCAACCGCCACAGCACGACCAGGCCGGCCGCCTCGGCGACGACGACCGCCGCGAGCACGTAGGCGATCATCACCGGGCACCGTCCGGCGGCGGATTGTTTTCGGCGCCCGCGGCCTGGCTCAATTGCTGGGAGACCTCGGGCAGGTCCGCGTGGATCCGGCGGTCCATGGCCCGGGCCAGGAGTTCGTCGGCGACCAGGCGCACCGCCGGGCGGAGTTCGGCGAGGGTGCCCGCCAGCTCGTGTAATCGTTCGGGCGAGGGGTTTTCCACGACCTGGTTGACCAGATTGACCCGGAACTCCCGGACGAACGCGAAGGCCATCCGGTCGAAGGCCGCCTCCAGTTCCCAGCTCAAGGCGAGGATCGAACGCAGCGGAATACCCACGGTGACGAACGCGGTGGCGGCCTCGAGCAGCCGGCCGCTGGAATAGACGAAGCGGTCGTCCTCGATACGCAGATAGCCCAGGGCGATCGCTTCGGTGATGGCCTCCGGGGTGGCCTGCTCACCGAAACGGTCCAGCATCTCCGCGAAATCGATATCGACCTCGCGGTCGCCCCACGCCACCGACGCCGCCGATTCGAACCCCAGTAGTTCGGATACGCCGCCGCCGTGCTCGGCGCTGGTCAGCAGGTCGGCGATACCTTCCAGGCTGTGGCCGCGAGCGAGCAGATCGGCGACGAGTTTCAGCCGCTCGAGGTGGGTGTGGTTGTAGAAGGCGTGCCGGCCCTGCCGGCGCGGGGCCTCGAGCAGGCCGCGCTCCTGGTAGTAGCGCACTGTTCGTACCGCGACACCGGCGGCCTCGGCCAGTTCGGCAACCCGGTACTCCTGTGTTCGTGGCGTCATCGTCGTCCTCCCGCTCACCGGTCCGCGAGCCGAATGACGGCAAGCTTAACCCCACTGTCTCAGTAGATGCTGGTTCGAACACAACGACCGACCGGTCTCCTTCGCGTTAATCCACGGGTGAGGACATCGCCGTTGTGGTGCAACTCACCATCAGTTACAGTTTTTACTGATACGGATGTCGGGCCTCTCGTCGGCGCGGCATCCGTGCGAAAGCGGCAAGGAGGTCGAGATCGGTGCTGATGAGCAGCTCTCACGCTATTGCGGAACTGGAGATCGCCGGGATGCCCGCGGTGAAGCATCTGGGCCGCACACCCCGACTGTCCCAGCAGTTACTGGACCATCTGGCCGGTTCCGGCGATGCCGCACCCGATGTCACGATGCCGTGCGGGGTGCTACGCCACGACGCCGCCGAGGTGGTGGCCGGTTGCCTGGATCTGGTGGCGGCGGCACTGCAGGGCCGGTCGGTAAGCGCCGTACCCACCGCACTGGCGACCCGGATCGCGGACTGGGCCGCGGAAGGGGTGGCCCTTGAGGCCGTACAGCATGCCACCCATCTCGGATTCCGGTTCGTGCTGGACCTTCTGGCCGGAAGAGCCGGCGGCGCCGACGCGCAGATCATGGTGGCCGCGGGGCAGCGGCTGGCCGAGGTGCTCGACCGTGTGATCACCGGCTTCACGGCGGCCTACCTGCGCGAACTACGCGCCCACACCGCCGCCCGCTACGCCGGGGCCGAGGCGCTGGCGACCGCGCTGATCTCGGGTTCGACCACCGCGGAGACAGCCCGCGAGAACGGTTTCCGGAGCGCGGATTCCTACTCGGTGCTGGCCCTGGCCCTCCCCGACGCGGATTCCGGGCCCGGCGGCGACCGCACCGAAATCCGGCGCCGGCTACGCCGCGTACGCGCCGAACTCTGCATCGGCGGGGATATGCCGCCCGCCCGGCTCAGCGAAGCCGGCGGCACCGTCCTCGTGCCGCGGTCGGGATCCGGCGATTCCGAGGTCGCGGGCCTGTTCGAGCGCCTGCGCGGCGCGGCCCGCGAACCGCTGCTGGCGACCGTGGTGTCCGCACGCCCGGACGAGGTGCCCGATGCCACCCGCCGCGCCCACGAACTGCTCGACCTGGCCCAGCGCCTGCACAAACCCGCCGGGCTGTACCGGATGGCCGATCTCGCGGTGGAGTACCAGATCACCCGGCCGGGCCCGGCGCGGCGACAGCTGGCCACGGCGCTGGATCCGTTGCACTCCCAGCCCGAACTCCTGCAGACCCTCGCCACGCATCTGGCCAACGACCGCAACCGCCAGGTCACCGCGCGGGCGCTGTATATCCACGCCAACACCCTCGACTACCGGTTGCGCCGCATCGCCCACCACACCGGCCTGGACCCCGCCCGGGCCGACGATCTGTGGCATCTGCAGGCGGCCCTCGTCGCGGGCGCCTACGAGACCGGCCCGATGTTCGAGACGGTCCCGGGACCGGCACCTCGGCCGAACATGGGTCCCGGCTCGGCCCAGGTGCGACCGCCGGCCCAAATCGGTCGCGGGGCCGGGGCGCTGGCCGCGGCCACCGGGTAGCGCAATCACGAACGCGACCACCGAACCGTGGACAGCGGGCGTATCGGTCAGGTGTTGCGGCCCCCGTTGACCCCGAGCAGCTGGCCGGTGATGTAGCCGGCCTCCTCGGAGACCAGGAACGCGCAGGCGGCGGCGATATCGGCGGGCGTGCCGATCCGGCGGACGGGAGTGCGCAGGATATGGTCCTCGACCGTGCCGCCGAGCCGGCCGACCTTCTCGTTCTTGCGCAACATCGGAGTATCGATGAACCCGGGCGGTACGGCGTTCACGGTGATTCCGGAGGGACCCAGTTCCAGCGCCAGGGATTTGGTCAAACCGTTGACCGCGGATTTCGCCGCCACATAGCTGGACATGAGCGGCTGACCCGAATGGGTGCTCGACGACGAGATGTTCACGATGCGCCCCCAGCCCGCCGCCAGCATATCCGGCAGAACCGCCTGCACACAGTGGAAGACACCGTTGACGTTGACATCGAATACCCGCTGCCATTCGTCGAAGGTGAGGTGGGCGAAGCGTTTGAAACTCTCCAGGCCCGCGGAGTTGACCAATATGGTGACCGGGCCGGTCTTCTCACGGATCGCCGAGAGCGCGGCCGCGATCTGTTCCGGATCGGTCACATCGGCGCGATAGGCCAGGTCGTCGTCCGGGCCGGGGTCGAGATCCAGGGTCGCGACGGTGTATCCGCCGGAGCGCAGGCGTTGCGCGATACCGAGCCCGATCCCGGAGGCACCTCCGGTGACCACTGCTGTTTTCATGCTGACGACTCCTTGTCGATATCGGCTCCGGTGACCGCCGCGGGGATTTCGGACCACGTCGCGCCGCCGCCGCGCGGCAGCAGCGCGCGCAGGAAGAGGGTGACTGCGAACCGGAGATGCCTGTCGGCCTGTTCGGGTGTGCGGTAGACGCCGAATTCGGCCATTCGCCAGGGTTCGGATTCCACCAGGACCAGGAAGTGTTCGGCGGCGAGTTCGAGATCATCGGCGGCGAGCTCGATATGCCCGGCCTCGAGGTGCCGCCGGAGCAGATCGCGGACCGCGCGCAAACGCGGTGACCAGGCGACGGTTTCGGCGCTGACGGCGAATTCCGGGAACCGGGATGATTCGTTCATCGCGATCCGCTGCAGTTTGACCAGCTGCGGGTCCGATATCCGGGCCAACGCCTCCCGCGCGAGGGCGAGCAGCGAGGCACCGAGGTCGTCACCCGGGGGCGGATCGACCTGGGTGTGCGGGTCGCGCCGGCTCATCGCCCACGGGATCACCTCCGCGAAGACGGCGCGCTTATCCGGATAGCGGGCGTAGAGGGTCTGTTTGGTGACACCGGCCGCCCGGGCGATGGCCTCCATGGTCGCGCCGTCGTAACCCCGTTCGAGGAAGGTCTGCACCGCGGCTTCGCGCAATCGCTCGACGAGCTCGGCCGCCTCGGTACTGGTGGGCCGGCCCGGCCGCCGTGGTCGCGTGGTCACCGAAACGGCCCCTTTCAATCAGACGCACTCGTATGATTCCATCACTATACGACCGCGTATGAATTGGCAACCGCCGACGCGACGGCCCGCCCGACCGCCGGCGTCGGCATCGAGGAATCCGAGGTACCCGTGAGCACACCCGACACCGTCGATTTCTTCCGCGACAAGAGCCCGGTGGCGGACCCGTATCCGTATATGGAGTCGCTGCGCGAACAGTGCCCGGTCGTGCGGGAGCCGCATCACGACGTCATGATGATCACCGGCTACGAAGAGGCGATCGACGTTCTCGGCGACGCCGACCGGTTCTCCTCGTGTATCTCGGTGAGTGGCCCGTTCCCCGGATTCCCGGTCCCGCTCGAGGGCGGCGACGTGCGGGCGCTGATCGATGCCCATCGCGCCGAACTGCCGTTCAGCGACCAGGTGACCGTGATGGACCCGCCCCATCACACCCGCCACCGCGCCCTGCTCATGGGCTTGATCACCCCGAAACGCCTGCGCGAGAACGAAGAATTCATGTGGCAGCGGGTGGACCAGGTACTGCATCCGTATCTGGCCGCGGGCGGCGGTGACTACATCGGCGAGTTCGCCGGACCGTTCACGCTGCTGGTGATCGCCGATCTGCTCGGCGTTCCCGAGGACGACCGGGCCGAGTTCGCGGCCACGATGACCCGCCAGGCCCGCGGCGGTGGTGTGGGCGCGTCCGGGCGGCGCGCGATGTCGCATACTCCGCTCGAATACCTCTACGAGAAATTCGCACGCTATATCGAAGACCGGCGACGCACGCCCCGCGGCGACACCCTCAGCGATATGGCCGTCGCCCGGTTCCCCGACGGGTCGGCGCCGGAGGTGATGGATATCGTCCGCCTGGCGGCCAATCTCTATTCGGCGGGTCAGGAAACCACGGTGCGGCTGCTGAGTTCGGCGCTGATGCTCCTCGCCGACAACCGTGAACTCCAGCAGGACCTGCGCGCGAACCCCGAACGCGTCCCGAATTTCATCGAGGAGGCCCTGCGCTTCGAAAGCCCCGTCAAAGGCGATTTCCGGCTCGCCACCGTCGACACCACGGTCGGCGGCGTCGATATTCCGGCGGGTACCACCCTGATGGTGATGAACGGCGCCGCCAACCGCGACCCGCGCCTGTTCGACGATCCGGCCACCTTCGACCTCGCGCGACCCAACGTCCGCAAGCACATCGCCTTCGGACGCGGACCGCACACCTGCCCCGGAGCGCCGCTGGCGCGGACCGAGGCCCGGGTGAGTATCGAGCGGCTCCTGGCCGGCACCACCGATATCAGGCTGTCCGAAGAGAAACACGGCCCCGCCGGAGCGCGGCGCTTCTCCTTCGTCCCGACCTACATCCTGCGCGGGCTGACCGAATTGCACCTCGAGGTCGACCTCGCGGAGAACCCGGCGTGACGACCCCGCTCGAAGTGTCCTGCGGGCTTCCGCCCGGCCCCGAGTTCGCCGATCTGACCGTGCTCGCCGAGGAATCCGGGTACTCGCGGGTCTGGATATTCGATTCGGCGCCGCTGTGGGAGGACCCGTTCGTCCATCTCGCGATCGCCGCGCAACGCACCTCGCGTATCGGCCTCGCCACCGCGGTGCTGATCCCGGGCGAACGCTCGGAAATGGCGATGGCCGCCTCGATCGCCGCGCTGGCGCGGTTGTCCGGTGGCCGGTTCCGGGCATGTTTCGGCACCGGGGCCACCGCGCGCCGGACCATGGGGCAGCGGCCGATGACCCTGCGCGCGCTGGAGGAGTACGTCACGGCCGTGCGTGGACTGCTCGCCGGTTCGACGGTGACCATCGACGGCAGCGCCGCCCGGATGCTGCACGCCCCGGGTCTGAGCGCGGACCGTCCGGTCGATGCCGAGATCTGGTTGAGCGCGTTCGGGCCGCGCGCGGTCGCACTCGCGGGCCGTATCGCCGACGGCATCATCGGCGCCGCGGGGCGGCAGCCGGTTCCGGTCGCGACCATGCGGGCGGGTTCGGTGCTGGGCCCCGGCGAGGCGAGCGACGGCCCGCGGGTGGCGGCGGCGGTCGCCCCGTGGCGGGTGGTCGCCTATCACGAGGCGTACGCCCTCGGCGGCGCCGCGGCCGTCGACGCGATGCCCGGCGGGAAGCAGTGGCGCGAAACTCTCGAGCGACTCGCTCCCGAGCACGAACGTCACCTGCTGAACTACGAGGGACACGTCACCCACCTCACCGACCGCGACCGGCCGCTGGCCGGTTACGACGGCGGGTTTCCCACCGTGATCGGGGAACCCGAGGACATCCGCACCGAACTGACCCGGCTCGCCGGCCTCGGCGTAGGAGAACTCGTCTACACACCGAGCGGCCCCGATGTGGCACGCGAACTACGCGCCTTCGCGGCGGCGGCCCGCACCGTCGAGATCCCGGAGAACACACCATGAACGACAGCGCGGCCCCCGAACCCCTCTACAAGGTCCTGCTCTTCCTGAAGCGCAAACCCGGTATGAGTGTCGAGGCATTCCGGGAGTACTACGAGAACACCCACTCGAAACTCGGCGAGAAACACGCCCACGGCCTGGTGCGCTATCTCCGCCGCTATCTCGATCCGGTCGGCGGAGAAGAACTGCCGTTCGACGTCATCACCGAACTGTGGCTGCGCGACCGGTCCACCGCCGAGGCCGTCGCCGCCCACACCGCCCGCAATCAGCCGCCACCGGAGATCCTCGCGGACGAGGAACAGTTGTTCGACCGCACGAAACTGCGGGTCGCGATCACCGTCGAATACGAATCCACCCTCGGCGCGGGCTCCGGCGCCTGAATCCGGCCCGGTGGCAGGAGAGCCGGGTGCCCGGACCCGCCGGTCACGGCGGAAGTAGCCGTTCCAGGCCGTCGAGTATCAGGTCGAGGCCGAAGTCGAAATCGGCGATACCGTCGTGCTCGCCCGCGATGACCCGGGTGGTCAGGCGGTTCATGCGGCAGTCCCGCGCCGATCTCGAGTATCTGGCGACGCCGCCGGCCGACGGCGCCCTCGTTCCGCTCATCGAGCGGCGGCACCCGCTGCGGGAAGCGGCAGCGGCCGTCCGGCACCTGCACCTCGGGCATGCGCAGGGCAAGACGGTGCTGCTGGCCTGAGCCCTACGGCAGCGCCGCGCAGTTCACCGGCGCCGGCACACCCGCGAGCCGATCCGTCACCCACTGCTGTGAGGTGGTCAGCGACGGGAAGAACGCCACATCGTGAGTGCCCAGCACTCCGGACAGCGGAGGCACCGCGGCGTCCGGTTCCAGCTGGACCGGTGTACCACCGCCGCACCAGCTCGCGGCCATACTCCGCACCACCGGGTACGGCGCGACGCCCTCGTCGTTACGGGCCGAGTAGACCCGGACCGGCACTCCGGGAGCGGTCCCGCCGAGCCGCTGCTCGTCGAACGCCCTCTTCAACTCCGGGGAGCCGTCGATCACCGCGGTGACGGGCAGCCCGCTGGTGGTCCACCGGGACGTGTGCTGCGGTTGCGACATGATGTTGGAGAGGCCGCCGCCGCATTTACCGATCGAATCGCGCAGGATCGCCTTACCGGTGTCGTTGAGTGCGGCGTCGAGCGCCGGACGGGTCTCGGGATAGTCGGCGGCGATACCGTTCAGGATCCAGGCGATGGCCGGCGCCACCCCGGGCTGGCCGTCGCTGTGCGCGATGTAGTCCTGCGGACCGGCCAGGGGCCCGCCCACATAGGCGCCGCGCACATTCAGCTCGGGGGCGTATCGCGGTTGCAGTTCGGCCGCGGCCGCGGAGGCCATCCCGCCCTGCGAGTAGCCGTAGATCATCACCGGCGAGCCGGGATGCAGGCCGCTACCGGGCAGGTGCAAGGCGGCGCGCGCCGAATCCAGGACCGCGTGGGCCTGGGTTTTGCGGTTGAGGAAGTTGTGGGGACCGGGCACGGAATAGTCGTGGTAGTCGGTCATCACGACCGACATCCCGCGGGCCAGCAGCTGATTGATCGCGATCAGGTCGTATTCGACGACCACATCGGCCGGCGGCTGGACCCGGACCACCTGCGACACCATCGCCGACGGTGCGCACTCGGCGCCCTGTCCCTGGGTACCGCCCGCATACGCCACCAGCGGACGCTCGCCCGGGCCGGTCCACGGCGCGAGCGGCTCCAGATAGGTCCCCACCACCGTGGTCGGCGCGTCGTGGGTGTCGCTGCTGGCGTAGATGAGTCGCGTCGACCGCGCCGGAACGGTTCCGGGCACACCGGAGGCCACTGGCCGGGACGCCTCGGCGCGGAGGATATCGCCGCCGGCCGGCTGCGGTTGCGTCGCCGCGGGCTGCGCCCACGCGGGGGGCGCGGCGATCGCTGCGCACGCGACGGCGACGAGTGTTCCGGTCAATGCGGCGACCCAGGCGCGTTTTTCGCTCTTCATACCGATCCTTCGCGATGTGGTCCATCCGGGGAGCTGAAGTGGCACTGTTCGAGCGCGGAACCGGCAGGTATGCCCTGCCGGGCCACAGCCTATGCCATCCGGCGGGCACAGGGCCGGAGGTCGCGGCGCCGAGTCGGATCGAGTCGAGCGGTGCGCGGCCGGGCACCGGGACGGTGATCAGGCCGCCCGGCGCACGCGATATCTCAGATGCAGCACCCGGTCACCCTGGACGACCACGTGGGGATCCTCGAGCAGGTGCCGGGCGTCCACCGGCCCGAAATACCGCTTGCCCGAGCCGAACACCACCGGCACCACATCCATCGCCACCTCGTCGACCAGCCCGAGCGCGAGCGCCTGCCCTCCGACATCCCCGGCGCATACCGCCACCGCCCGGTCACCGGCCCGGCGTTTCGCCTCCGCGACGGCCGCGGCGATATCGTCGAAGAACGGCACATCCGCCTCGGGATGCCAGCCTTCGGGCTTGGGCCGGTGCGAGACGACGAGCAGGTGGTCACCCGCCGGTGGCCGGGCCTCCCAGCCGTTGGTCATATCGAACAGATGCCGACCCTGGATCGTGGCGCCGATACTGTCCCAGAACGGACGGGTGTAGTCGTAGGAGCGGCGACCGAGCCGGAACGGGGCGTGGGTGCGTTCGAGGTCCTCGTCCTCGACCAGCGGCACATCGCCGTTGAAGTACCAGTCGAAGAGTGGCCCGACGTCGTCGTTGTCGTCGGCGATGAACCCGTCGACCGACACCACCGCGTGCATTGTCACTGTCGCCATGATGTGTAGACGGCGGCAGCGGCCCGGACTCATCGGGCGCGGGCGCCGCCGCCGGCCGGGTTCTACCGGGGCGCGGACTCCGCGCTCGAGGGGTCCGGCTCGGCGGTGCGGCCGCCGAGGTGCCGGGCGAAATGCCGCTCGATCGCGCGATACAGGCGGATCCGGTTCTCGGTGTTCTCGAAACCGTGTCCCTCGTCCTCGGCGATCAGATACTCCACCGGGACCCCGCGATCCCGCAGCCGGGCGACGATATTGTCCGATTCGGCCTGCACCACGCGGACGTCGTTGGCACCCTGGGCGACCAGCAGCGGGGTGCGGATCCGGTCGACCATGGTGATCGGCGAGCGGGCCAGCATATCGGCCTCCTGCTCGGGGATCTCGGGATCGCCGACGTAGCGGTACCAGTTGTTGATGTTGAAAGCCCGGGTGAACGGCGGCAGGGTGCGCAGGAAATTCGCGAGATCGGAGATGCCGACGTAGTCGACGGCGGCGGCGAACCGGTCCGGGGTGACCGTCACACCGACGAGTGCGGCGTACCCGCCGTAGGAGCCGCCGTAGATGCCGATGCGGGCGGGATCGGCGTAGCCCCGGTCCACGGCCCAGTCGACCGCGTCGAGGAGATCGTCGTGCATGGCCGCGGCGAATTCGCCGATTGCCGCGGTGACATGGCGTTTTCCATAGCCCAGCGAACCGCGGAAGTTCACCTGCAGCACCGCGTAGCCGCGATTGGCGAGGAACTGGGCGTCGAGGCCGAAGCCCCACGAGTCGTGATACCAGGGCCCGCCGTGCACCGCCAGCACCAGCGGGAGGTTCCGCGGTTCGACCCCGACCGGCAGCGTGAGGAACCCGTGCAGGGGCAGTCCGTCGCGGGCGGGAAAACCGACCGGCTCCATGGGTGCCATGGTGGCCGGGTCGCGGTCCGGGAAGGAGCGGAACAGCAACCGGGCCTCGCCGGTGGCGTGGTCGTAGAACCAGGTGACCCCGGGGTCGCGGTCATGGGTGAAGGTGGCGACCCAGCGTCGACCGGAGTCATCGCAGGACACCGTGCCTAGCACCCCGTCGGACAGTTTCTCCAGCCGGGCGTGGACCTCGGCGAAATGCGAATCGAGAATCTCGATATGCGGCCGATCGCCGACGAACCGTGCCGCGAGCACCTCGCCGGTGTGGCGGTGGGTGTAGACCGGGGGCGGGAGCACACCGGGCAACAGCTGACCGCTGATATCGAGGTCGTGTCCCTCGACCGCGGCGACCACCGTCTCCGCACCCGTCGCGTGATCGATACGCACCAGCCGCAGATCGTCGCCGTCCTGGAACGATCCGACGAGCAGCCCGCGCCCGTCGGCGGTGACCTCCTGGGGCTGCACACTCATCGGATGTTCGGCGCCGCCGAGGTGCCGCAGAAACCGCGCCTGTCCGGTACCGGGATCGATCGCGGAGACCTCGACCGTGCCGTCCGCGGTGAGCGCGGTGCGGAAGGCGGGCTCACCGCGGCGGTCGAGCAACACGGCGGCGGTCGGGTCGTCCTGTTCACGATGCAGGGTCGTCTCGCCGGTGGCGATATCGATCCGGAACATATCGAAGAACATCGGGCGCCGGTTCATCGTCACCAGCACGCTGCCGGGAACCGACGGTAGCGGCCCGGCACCCACCACCCGCGACCCCGGGTCCATCGGGGTGAGGTCGACGGCCGGGGCCTCGGGATCGTCGAGGTCGACGCGGTACAGATGCCAGTCCTCGTTACCGTCGATGTCCTGCAGGTAGAGCAACCAGCGAGGGTCGTCGGTCCAGTAGTAGGTGGTGATCCCCCGGCGGGAGTCGTGGGTGACGGGGACGGCCTCGTCGTGGGTCCGATCGATACCGCGGACCCAGACGTTGCGGCGGCCCCGGTGCGGAGCGAGATAGGCCAGACGGGTGCCGTCCGGGGAGATCGACGGGTTCGCGAACCGCGGGTCGGCGAAGAACTCCTCGATCTCGATCAGGGCGGGTCGCCGGTCGGCAGGTCCTCCGGTCATGGTCACTGTCCACTCCACTCGGCTCCGGAAACGTTGACGTTCTCGATAGAACACTGTGCCGTCGCGGCATACTCAAGCGTGGCCGCCGCGCCCGGAGATCCGAGGTGGGCGCCGACCGGTTCTGGCACGATCGAATCGATGGCCGCGCGTCCGGCGCCGCGGCGACGACGAGAGGACCGGCGGCGAACCGTGGGTATGGACAACGGTATGAGCGAGCAGAATCCGCAGGATCGCATGGCCGAGATCGTCGAGGTGTTCACCGCGGCCTTCGGTGACATGATCAACGACGACCCGGCCGCCTTCCGCAAGAAGTTCCGCAAGATGGCCGACAACCCGTTCGCCTTCTACCGCGGGTCGGCGTGCCTCTTCTATCGGGATATGGCCGGCGCCGAGGACCGCTGGGCCGATGAACGCACCGCCAGGATCTGGATCCAGGGCGACCTGCACGCGGAGAACTTCGGCACCTATATGGATTCCGCGGGCCAATTCGTCTTCGACGTGAACGATTTCGACGAGGCCTATCTGGGCTCCTTCACCTGGGATATCAAACGGTTCTGCGCCAGTGTGGCGCTCCTGGCCCGCCGCAAGGCCGTCTCCGACGCCGATATCGACATGCTGATCGAGACCTACGTACGCTCCTATGTGGATCTGGTACGGGCCTTCCACGACGGCACCCGCGCGGAGCAGGATTTCAAATTGCATCTGCGCAATACCGAGGGCCCGGTGCACGATGTCCTGCTCGACGCCCGGATGAACACCCGCACCTCGCTGCTGGCGAGCACCACGATGGTCGAGAACTACGAGCGCCGTTTCCGGCCCGGCAAAGGCGTCCGGCAATTGGACGACCAGGAGTGCGAGGTGGTGCGCGAGGCGTTCACCCGCTACCTGGAAACGATTCCGGAGCACAAGCGGTTCCGGAGCATCACCTACGACGTGAAAGATATCGTGGGCCGCAGCGGATTCGGGATCGGCTCGGCGGGGCTGCCCGCCTACAACATTCTCGTGGAGGGCCAGACCGAAGCCCTGGAGAACGATGTGATCCTGTCCATGAAACAGGGGAACGTGGCCGCGCCCAGCCGGATCGTGCAGGACGAGCGGATCAAAGACTATTTCCGGCATCACGGCCATCGCACCGCCGTATCCCAGCGAGCGCTGCAGGCACATGCCGATCCGTGGCTCGGGTACACCGAGATCCGCGGCGCGGGCTATATCGTCTCCGAACTCTCCCCCTACGTCAGCGACCTCGACTGGTCCGATCTCACCGAGCCGAACGAGATGCGGCCGGTCGTGGCGTACCTCGGTCAGGCCACCGCCGGTATGCACTGTGTTTCCGACGCCGACTCGGATCAGACTCTCGTCGATTTCCAGAGCGAGGAGGCGATCGTCGCGGTCATCGGGTCCGACGAGGAGGAATTCGTCCGCGATATGGTCGATTTCGGCCAGTCGTACGCGCGCCGCACCCGCGCGGACCACGAACTCTTCGTCGATGCCTTCCGCAACGGCGAGATCCCCGGTCTCGAACGGGCGTCGGGCGAATGACCGGTCCCGTACCGCCCGGAATGCGCTGAGCCGCCCACAGCGGCGGGGTTCTTTTCCGTCCACCGCGAACGCCGTGCCTACGGCGGCGGTATGAGCATGCTCCGAGTTCCGGTGCACGGTGCTGCCGCGGCGGGTCTTCTGCGGGAGAACCGACTGCCGAAATATTGTGCGCCCGAAGAGCTTCGGTGATGCGGCGTCGGCAGGCGAGGATCCGGGCCGGGAATCCCGGATCGCTCGTCCGGGTTCGCACGGTCCACAGGAGGGGTGGATGTTCGCCGGACGCACCGAGTTGCTGCACTTCGTCGATCAGCTGGTGACCGCACCCGATGAGGCGGGTGAAAGCCCCGTCCGTCCGTTGCTCACGGTAGAAGGATGCGGCGGCTCGGGACGCACCGCGACGCTGACCCAAATCTACTCCGCGTGGCGCGGCCGGACACCCACCGTGCTGGTCCGCGCCCGGGAAACCGATGCCCGCCTGTACCCGCTGACAGCGGCCGGGACTACGGCCCGGGCTCCCGGGATTCTCCGGCGCGACGGGCCAGCCGGAGGTTCAGCCGATGCACCGCGCACAGCTGTGCCCGGTTGTACAGCGCGATCATCGCCCGGGCGACCGTATCCTCGGCGTGCCGCTTCCCGCCGGGCGCGTCCGCGGCCAGATCGGTCGACAGCGGATATCGCTCGCGCGTACGCAGGGTGACCGGCACCATCCGCTCGACGAGGGAATTGATCACCGCGTCATCGGCATCGGCCGCGAGGTTCTCGAACTCGACGTCCACGGGGTCTCGTTCGGCGAGCATCTCCCGGAGCACTCCCAGTGCCCGGTCGCTCAGCACGGTCGAGTAGACCATGAGCAACGACTGGTGCGTTTCGGGCATGCCCAGCGCGACCACCGGCGCGAACTCCGCCGGCGTATACGCCGGGGCGCGGTGCCGCAGGACGACGGCGAGCTCCGCCCGGATCCTGTTCAGCCGGTCGACCGTGGCCTCGAGTTCGGCGTCCAGGGCGCGAAGCGACCGGTCCGGGTCCTCGTCCGCGCGGTCCATCGCCGCGATCTGCGACAGGGGAACGCCGAGATCGCTGAGCCGTTTGATCCGCAGCAGCCGGATCAGATGCTCGACCTCGTATTGTTTGTAGCCGTTGGACCGGCGTCGCGGCTCGTCGAGGAGCCCGATCTCGTGGTAGTAGCGGACCGCCTTCACCGTCGACCCCGCCAGTTCCGCGAGCTGCCGGGTACTCCACGCCATCGTCGCCTCCTCGCCGCCACGGCCCGAGCGAACGCCCGGGCCGGGCCTTCCGCATATTCCAAACCATGCCCCGGGGGCCGGGTCAAGATCCGGACCCGCCCGCCGGCGTACCGTCGCGGCACCGGCGGTCTTCGACGGCTCACCCGCCTGCCGCGCGGCGATTGTGCGAGGCTGGTTCTCATGAGTGAAGAACGGTTCGAGGTCCAGCGTGAGATAGCGGCCCGGCCCGCCGAGATCTTCGCCCTGCTGTGTTCGCCCGGCGGACATGTGGCGATCGACAGTTCGGGCATGCTGCAGTCCGCGGAAGGGGAACCGGTCACCGCGGCGGGAGACCGATTCGTCGTCCATATGGACCGCGAATCGCTGAACGATTTCCCCATGGGCAAATACGACGTCACTGTCATCATCACCGCGTTCGAGCGCGATGCCCATATCGAGTGGACGATTTCCGGGCAGATCCAGCCGCCGATCGAACACCTCTACGGCTACCGCCTGCGACCCAGCGAAACCGGCACCCTGGTCACGTCGTACTACGACTGGAGCAAGATCGCCGCGCCCTACCGCGAAGCGAAGATCTTCCCGATCATCCCCGAATCCGGGCTGCGGGCCACCCTGGGCATCCTGGCCAGGACGGTGGAACGGAACTAGCCGGACCGGGCGCGGCGCGGGGGTGTACCGGTTCACCGGGCACGTTCAGGCCGACCTCGGCGCCCGGTCGGCCGCCGGATCGGCGGCCTCGAGTGCGGCGAGCGGATTATCGGCGAGCAGTGCCATCGGAACACCGGTCTCCCGGTGCAACGCCTTGAGCAGGCCGGACCGGGTGGCGTAGCCCGACGATCGGGCCGCGACGGTGAGCGTATCGCCACCGCGCAACCGGGCGACCGCGATATTGAGGCGGGCCCGCGCCCGCCACCGCGTGACCGTCAGCCCGGTCTCCTCGTGGAAGATCCGCTGCACGTGGCGGACACTGATATGCCGTCGCGCCGCTGCCTCGTCGAGCGTCTCGCCCGCGGCGACGATCTCGCGCGCGATGGCCCGCGCGACCGGATGCGACGGCAGCGCGAGCGGGAAATACTGCGTGGTCAGCGACCGCAGCAGGGCGTCGAGCGCACTGCGGAACGGTGTGATCTGTTCGGTGGTGGCGG
This sequence comes from Nocardia sp. NPDC003345, assembly GCF_053589395.1. Classification (NCBI taxonomy): domain Bacteria; kingdom Bacillati; phylum Actinomycetota; class Actinomycetes; order Mycobacteriales; family Nocardiaceae; genus Nocardia; species Nocardia sp. NPDC003345. The sequence continues at coordinate 867 of NZ_JBSFRU010000108.1, read as the reverse complement.
GACCGGCGGCGAGGACGGTCGTCATCAGCTCCGTCAGGGCGGGCACGACGCCGAGCCGCTGGGTCCGCTCCCGGGGCCGGGTCCCCGCGGGCAGCATCGGCCCCAGCGCGACCCCGCCCGCGGACAGCGCCGCCGAATGCGGAACCCCCGGTGCCAGCCACAGGTTCTCCCTCGTCGACAATCGCATCCGCTCGCCGTCGGCGACCACCTCCGCGATACCGGTGACGACATGGATGAGATGCGGTACATCGTGTTGGTGCGTGTCGTGGCCCAGGAAGCGAATGGAGTTCACCGGGACGGCGGAGACCAGCTCGAGGGGCGGTTTCATCATCGTCTGACCTCCTGCGAACGTGTCGGATCGGTGCCGGGCCGATGTCGCTTCCGGACCGATCTCCGCGTTTTAGAAGGTTAGACTAACCTCACTTTCATCGGCCCTCCACGACCTGTCTCGTGGCGGGCTTCGCTCTGCTCTGGATCGAGGTTGTATGCGATCGCGTCGCCGTCGGCTGCCCGCCGTTCTCGCCGCCCTCACCGCCGCCGCGGTGGCGCTGGCCGCCTGTTCCGCCTCGGATCCGGAGGCCGGCGCCGGGACCACCCGGACCGTGCACACGGCCCAGGGCGACATCACCGTGCCCGCCGACCCGCAGCGCGTGGTCGTGCTGAACTACGCCCTGGCCGGATACCTCTACGACCTGGATGTACCCGTCGTCGCGACCACCTCCGAGGACTCCGGGAAACCGGGCGAGTTCTCGGAGTTCTGGAAAGACGACGCGGCCGCGGACAACACCGAATTGCTGTCGTGGAGCACCGACGGCTTCGACTACGAGGCCATCCTCGCGGCCGACCCCGATCTGATCGTCGCGGGCG
>NZ_JBSFRU010000107.1:0-17809 GCF_053589395.1 Nocardia sp. NPDC003345 | reverse complement strand
GCGTCGATCGGCGTGGAGTCCTTCGCGACCCTGGATATGCTCGGCATGGGCCCGGTCACCGGAATCGTGTCCGCCTTCGCGACCACCCGGGAACTCGCGCCCATCGCGGCCGCGGTCGGATTCGCGGCGCAGGCCGGTTGCCGGATCACCGCCGAGATCGGGTCGATGCGGATCTCCGAGGAGATCGACGCCATCGAGGCGCTGGGTCTGCGGTCGGTGCCGTTCGTGGTGACCACCCGGGTGATCGCCGGCGCGATCGCCATCGTGCCGACCTTCCTCATCGCGCTGATCGGCGCGTACTTCGCCTGCCGGGGACTGATAACCCTGGTGCACGGCCAATCGGCCGGGGTCTACGACCACTACTTCTTCCAGTTCATCTCCGGCTTCGACATCATCGCGGCCACGGTGAAGGTCGCGGTGTTCGGCACCGTGGTGATCTGCGTGCACAGCTACTACGGGTTCTTCGCCACGGGCGGCCCGGAAGGCGTGGGTATCGCCTCGGGGCGCGCGGTTCGCGCCAGTTTCGTGGCCATCATCGCCATCGACATGGTTCTGACGATCGTGCTGTGGGGTTTCAACGCGGCGATCAGTTTCACGGGATAGGGACAGATGCCGAAGTACGGAATGCCGGGGGTCGCCGCGGACCGGCGCAGCGCACGACGGGTCGGGGCGCTGGTGGTCGTGGTGCTGGCGGTGGTCGCCCTCACCGGATACGGGTACCGGGAGCTGACCTCCGACCGGGGGCTGCGGATCGCGCTGCGTACCGAGCAGATCGGCGACGGTGTGGTGGCCGGGACGCTGGTGCGGGTGGACGGGGTGCAGGTCGGATCGGTGACCGCGATCGCGCCCGCCGGCCGCGGCACCCAGGAGATCTCGCTGTCCCTCGACGATGCGCGGTTGCACGGGATCGACGACAGCATGCGGGTGGACTACGCCCCGGCGAACCTGTTCGGGATCAGCGAGATCGAACTGCTCCCCGGTACCGGCGGTGCGCCGCTGCGGTCGGGCGCTGTGGTCGATCTGACGGGGCAGCGCGCCGCCGATGTCTACGACGCCACCATGGGTGCTCTGCTGCGCAGCCTCTCCCAGACCAGCGGCACCGTGTTCACCGCCGATATGGCCCGGGTGATCTCGCAGGCCGCCGCCGACGTCAAAGCATTCACGCCGCTGGCCGAGGCCCTGATCACCGCGGGCCGGGTCATCGCCGACCACCAGTCCATGCCGGCGAACGAACTGGTGGGCCGGCTGGGACCGGCGTTCCAGGGCGGCGGGCAATTCGCGGGGGCGACCATCGAGGTGCTCGACCAGATCGTCGATATCGACGTACTGCGTACCGATCGCGCCGACTACGACGCCGGAGTGAAGGCCCTGACCGGCGATATCCTGCCGTCGCTCGCGGATACGCTGACCAGCGCCGGGCAGCTGTCCGGCTACACCGATATGCTCGCGCCCACCCTGAACCTGCTGGCGCTGGCGGTCCCGGACCCGCAGCAGTCCGCCGCCGATCTGCGGACCCTGCTCACCCGGCTCGGCCTCGCGTTCCGTGACGGACCGCAGGGTCCGGTGCTGGACCTGGAGGCCGAGATCGGTACCGCCGCGGGAGGTCCCCGGTGACCGCGCGTCGCGCCGCCTGGCGGCTGGGCCTGTTCGCCGCGGTGATGGCGCTGGTGCTGGCACTGGTGATCGGCGCCATCGAACGGCCCGTGGACGGCGACACCGAGACCCATCACGCGCTGTTCACCGACGCCAACGGCCTGAAATCGGGTGACGATGTGCGGATGTTCGGGGTGCAGGTCGGCAAGGTCGAGGCCGTGACCCTGGAGGGCGACAAGGCGAAGGTCCGGCTGACCACGACCACCGGCACCCCGGTCTACGACAACAGCGTGCTGGCCATCCGCTACCAGAACCTCACCGGCCAGCGCTATGTCGATCTGCAGCAGCAGCCGAACCCCGGTGTCCGGCTCGACGACGGTGCCACCGTGCCGCCGGAGCAGACCATCCCGTCGTTCGATGTGACCAGCCTGTTCAACGGTCTGCAACCGGTGCTGGCGACCCTGTCGCCGGAGGCGATCAACCAGTTCACCGAGAGCATGCTCGCGGTGATCGAGGGCGACGGCGCCGGAATAGGCCCCGCGCTGGACGCGATCGGCAAGCTCAGCGAGTACGCCGGCGACCGGCAGCAGGTGATCGGCACCGTGGTGCGGAATATGTCCGATCTCGCCGAGCGGGTGGGCGGACGCCTCTATCACCTGGTGCCGCTGCTGGCCCGGCTCACCGATATCTTCGAGGCCCTGCAACGCAATGTCGGCGGGCTCGCCGATTTCGCGATGAGCGCGCCGTCGGTGCTCGAACCGGTGGACCGGCTGCTGGCCGCGGTGGGCCTGAGTCCGGAGATGGGTCCCGATATCGACGCCATGATCCGGAACCTGTTCCCGGACCCGCGGCAGGCGGTGGATGTTTTCGGCCGGCTGCCCGGGCTGCTGGCGTCGGTGGATGCCGCGTTTCCGCGCAAGCCCGCCGGATTCGCACCCGAGTGCAGCCGCGGCGCGGCCGAGGTCCCGGCCCCGGTGGCGATCCTGATCGGCGGACAGCAGGTGGCGATATGCAACGGCTGACCGTCACCCGGACACGGTCGGCACTCACGCGGTGGTTCGACCGCGACCGCCCGATCACCGACGAGCCGACCGCCCGGCGCCGTCAGTTGCGGCTCGGGATCATCGGATTGTGCGCGGTTACGCTGCTCGCGGTCGGTGTGGGCGCGCTGTATGTGGTGCCGCTGGGCAAGGCCACCTACACCGCCGAACTGTCCGAGGCGCAATCGGTGAAACCCGGGGACGATATCCGGCTCGCCGGGGTGCCGGTCGGCGAGGTGAAATCCCTCGAACTGCGCCCGGATGCGGTGCTCATGCGGTTCACCGTGGACAGCGATGTCTTCGTCGGCGACCAGAGTTCACTCGATATCCGCATGCTGACCCTGGTCGGCGGCCACTACGTCGCACTGTTCCCGGCGGGCGGGAAACCGCTGGGCGAGCAGGCGATTCCCGCCGACCGCGTCCGGTTGCCCTACAGCCTGATGGACACCTTCCAGGACGCCACCGCGCCGCTGCGCGAAACCGACGGCGACACCCTGCGCCGCAATCTCGCGGCACTGGACACCTCCATCGACGCCGCGCCCGAATCGCTGCGCAGTGTGCTGGACACGGTCGGCTCCTATCTGGACGCCATCGAACGCCAGCGCACCCAGGTGTCGAATGCCATCGCGACCGCCGATGAATACGTGACCATGTACGACGGCGCGAAAACCGATCTCGGCCGGCTGATGGACAACGTCAATCTGATGGAGACCGTCCTGCTCGGCAAACGCGCCGAACTGCGCCAGGCGCTGGCGCTGCTGAGTTCGGTGGTGCAGCGGGTGAGCGCGCTGGCGCCCGCCTGGGATCAGACCCTGAAACCGAAGGTGCAGCAACTGGCCGACGCGCTGCCCCGGCTGCGGTCCTATGGCGATCAGCTGGAACCGATGATCGCCTCGGCCCAGAGCCTGGGCGCGAAACTGCGCGAATACATCGGTCCGGACGGCGGCGTGCGGGTGGACGAGTCGGGCACCACGATCACCGCGCCGGGACTCGATCCCGGGGCCGCGGTCTGTGTCCCGCTGCCCGGGAAGGTGTGCTGATGCCGAAAAAGGTTCTCGGATCCCCGGCGCTGATGTCGGTGGCGGGCGCGCTCGTACTGGTGCTGCTGGCGACCGCTTTGTACGTGATCGTCTTCCAGCCGATGAAGGCCACCCGCGCCTATTGCGCGATCATGCCCGACAGTATTGGCCTCTACCAGGGCAATCAGGTTTCGATGCGGGGGATCACGGTCGGCACCGTCACCGGTATCGCCCCCGAGGGCGGAAAGGTGCGCGTCGATTTCGAGGTCGACGCCGACCATCCGCTCTACGCCGACGCCGGCGCGACCACCGTGTCCGACACCGTGGTCGCCGACCGTGAACTCGCGGTGCTGTCCAGCGGGAAGATCACCGAGCAGTGGGATCCGGGGCAGTGCGTCACCAAAACCCTCACCCCCAAGAGCCTCACCCAGACCATCACCGCACTGGCCGAACTGTCCGACCGGGTCGGCGGCACCGAGACGCAGCCGAACGCGCTGGCAGGCGGTCTGGACGCGCTGGATTCGGCCTCCGCCGGTACCGGTCCGCGGATCAACGATCTCATCAACCAGCTGGGCCGGGTGCTCGAATCACCGGACGCCGATATCGCGCATCTGGCCGGTATCTTCGACGCCTACGCCTCGGTGTCGAACAAGGTCGCCGCGCACTGGGGTGATCTGAAGCTGATGCTGACCCGGCTGGGCCCGACCCTGAACCAGGCGCACAGCGAACTGCTCACCCCCGGTATCGCGCTGTTCGACGGGCTGCGCGAAGTGCTGCCCATGCTCGACGAACTCACCGTCATCCTGGCCGATCCGCTCATGTCGGGCCTGGACAACCTGGTCCCGCTGGTGAAACTGCTGCGCGCGAACGTGGGGTCGCTGAGCGAGATCGTGGCGACCACCCCGGTGCTGGCCTCGGCGTTGCGCACCGTCACCGACCCGGGTACCGGCGCACCCGGGCTCACCTACGCCCCGCCGCGGGTGGCCATCCCGCAGGAGAACGCCGAACAGGTGTGCGCCGCGGTGAACGCCCTCGCGCCCGGGCAATGCGCCGGCGCCGCGAACGGCATGGTGGATCTGCACCTCATGCAACTGGTACTGCGATTGGCGGGTGCGCGATGACGGCACGGATCACCCTCGACCTCGTCCGCGCCCGGCGGGTACTGGCCGCCGCCGGTGTGGCGGTGGCCCTGGGGATTTCCGGGTGCGCCTACGACCCGTCGGATATCCCGGTTCCCGGCGCCTCGGTCTCCGGGGGCGGCTATCCGGTGCGGATCGAATTCGCCAACGCGTTGAACCTGCCCGCGCGGGCGAAGGTGATCGCCAACGGCGCCCAGATCGGCAATGTGGAGAAGGTGGAGGTCGTACCCGGCGACGCCACCCGCGCCGGGTACGTGGTCGTCGATATCGAGGTGGACGACGCGGTGGAGCTTCCGGCCGCCACCGTCGCCGAACTGCGGCAGAACACCGTGCTCGGTGATATCCACGTCGCGCTCACCACACCACCCGACGGTTACGGCACGCTCCTGGAACCGGGCGGCACCATCGGCCTCGACCGCACCCGCCCGCCGGTGCAGCTCGAGGACACGATGGCCGCCATCGCGTTCTTCGTCAACAGCGGGTCGGTCGGTCATCTGCAGGACATCGTGAACCGGTTCAATTCCGTGCTGCCACCGGATCCGGCGCAGACCCAGCGGATCGCGCAGGTGCTGGCCACCGACGCGGTCGATCTGGCCGGCCATCTGGACCAGGTGGATCTGCTGCTGTACGGGGTCGCCTCGAATGCCGAGGTCATGCACGGTATTCAGGATGAACTGGACAATATCCTGCGCCCGGAATCGGTCGAGCGGATGAATGCCGCCACCGAATCCATCGCCGGGGTCACCGAGATCTTCGGTGGACTCGGCCCGGTGGGGCAGTCGCTGACGTGGCTGGCGCCGCTGGCGCAGTCCGGCGGGGCGGCCGCCTCGGCGTTCATCCCGTTGCTCACCGGGGGCCCGCTGGATCTACGGCAGCCGTCGAACCTGAACTTGCTGGTCGAACTGCTGCGCAACAAGATCATCCCGTTCGTGGAGAACGGCCCGAAGGTCGATGTGAGCGCGGTACGCACCGGTGATCCGCAGTCCGCCGACGACCGGGTGAACCGGATCATCGATACCCTGCGCATGATCGGAGCCGTGCGATGAAGACCGGACCGCTGGCCTCCCTCGGCGGGATCGCCGCGATCACCCTGCTGGGAGCGGGCTACCTGACCTTCGGTGTGGTGCGGGCGGATCCGTTCGCCGGCTACCTCGACGCCTCACTGGTCCTCGACGATTCCGGTGGGCTCGGCGTCGGTTCGCCGGTGTTGCTCACCGGTATCGAGGTGGGCCGGGTGACCTCGGTGGACCGCGGCGCCGGGGGCGTGGAGGTCGGATTCCGGGTGGAGGAGAACCATCGGCTGCCCACCGACAGCGTCGTCACCGTCGAACATCTCTCCGCGCTCGGCGAACCCTATGTGCAGTTCGTGCCGAAAACCGGCGCCGGACCCTATCTGGTGGACGGCCAGCGACTCGAATCCGAGGATATCCGCACCCCGCTGTCCATACCGGACGCCGCGCGCATGGTCACCGAGACCATGAACCAGCTCGACCCGGCGACCATGGGTTCGCTGGTGCGGACGCTCAGCGATGCCCTGCACGGCACCGACGCGGTACTGCCCGAACTCACCCGCGCGGCCGATCTGCTCGCCGCCACCATCATGTCGCGCGAACCCCGGATCGCCGAACTGCTGGACAATTTCGAGACCGCGGCCGCCGACAGCGACTGGTCCGGCCCGGCGACCTCGGCGGCGGCCACCGAGTTCACCCGGTTCGCCGAGGTGCTCGACGATTTCATCGAATCGGTGGGGCGGTTCACCGGCGACGAGGGGTCGCCGGAGATCTACTACCAGGACGGCGGCCTGGTGCCGCTGCTGCGGAAACTGCGCGCGGTACTGGACGAGATCGGGCCCGAACTGGCCGAATTGCAGCCCGGGCTGGTGCCGTTGACCCGGTCGCTGGAAACCACCGCACCGCAGATCGATATCGGCAGCCTGCTCGGCCAGGCGCTGCGCGGCACCGACGAGGATTCGGTGCGCGTCCGGGTCGGCGTGCGATAGCGGCCGGGTTATTCGTCGGTATCGGCGCGGTCGAGGATGGCCTGGGCGCGCGCGTCGACATCGCCCAGTGCCGAGATCAGGTCGAGCGCGCCCAATTCCGGTGGGGTCTCGTCGGCCATCTTGCGCATCTCCGCGAGCAGGGCGTCGATATCGTCCTCCGGCGCGGCCCGCCGTCTCGGTGCGGGGGCCTCGGTGCGCTGCCAGGCGATGGCCTGATGCCACCACGGATCACCGGTCGCCCAGGCCCACATGGTCTTGCGCACCAGCGTCGTATCGTCGGTGTAGAGCCGGTAGAACTCGTCGAGGTTGCGGTGTTCCAGTTCGAAGATCTCTTCGGGTAATCGCCGGGACCGGATATGGCACATGGGTGCGCGCGTGACCTCGAGCGCCGGATCGCGCGGATCGGGCAGGGATTCCAGGATTTCGTCGAGCATGGTCTCGGTGAGGTAGGGCAGCGTGATGTTTCCCATGGTCACCCGGACCCGGGCCGCGCCGCGCGGGTTGTAGAGCCGCCTGGTGGCCACGTCCAGGACACCGAGATCACGGTCGGCGGTGAGGGCCAGCAGGGCGCGCAGGCAGTCGAAGCGGTCGTCGACGGTCGCCTCCAGCAGGGCGCCGCGGGCGTCGGGGCGCCGGTACACTCGCAGACCGGTACCGGAACGGTGGATCAGCGTGCACACCACCCCGACCGCCGGTAACGGCTGCGTCGGCTCGGGCGCCTTGTCCATGGCCAGATAACGCTCATACGCCCGTTCGGCCGATTCGATCGCGGCCGCCGGCAGTACGGCGAAAAGAGAACTCACCCGCCAAGTACAGCAAAGTATCCGACTCGGCGCTGGTTCACTTCCGATAAATCCGGCCGTGACAACAGAATTCGTGACATTTCAGATACCCGCCACATCGGCCGCCTGGCCGATCACATAGGTCACCGCCATCGCCAGCGCGCCGCCGGCCACCACCCGGGCCACCGCGCGGGCTCGGCTGCCGCCGCCGACCCGCGCACTGATCGAGCCGGTGAGCGCCAGCGCCAGCAGCACCGCCACCATCGTCACCGGTATGCGTGCCGAGGTGGGCGGCAGCAGAATCGCCAGTAACGGCAGGAGCGCTCCGAGGGTGAACGAGACCGCCGAGGAGAACGCGGCATGCCAGGGGTTGGTCAGTTCGCCCGGGTCGATGCCGAGCTCGGCTTCGGCGTGCGCGGTGAACGCGTCATAGGCCGTCAGTTCCTCGGCGACCTGCCGCGCGGTCTTCGCGGACAGGCCCTTGGCGTGATAGATGGCGATGAGTTCGTTCAGCTCGTCGCGTGGATCTTGCTCGAGTTCCCGGCGCTCCTGCGCGAGCAGCGCCTTCTCGGTATCGCGCTGGGTGCTCACCGAGACGTATTCACCGACGGCCATGGATATCGCGCCCGCGCTGATCCCGGCGATCCCCGCGGTGAGGATCGTATCGGTATCCGAAGAGGCCGCGGCCACGCCCACCACGAGGCCGGCCGTCGATACGATGCCGTCGTTGGCGCCCAGCACACCGGCCCGCAGCCAATTGAGCTTGGCCGCGAGCCCGCGCTGCGGCAGGTAGCTGCCATCGATCCGCTCTGCCATAGCTGCAGGCTATGTCAACAACCGCATGCGAGAACACGCCGACCCGATACGGTCCGCGAGCCGCGTGGTCCTCAATTCGGCACCGCGTAGAGATAGAGCAATCCGGCGGTCGCCAGGCCCATCAGCGGTGTGAGCACCCACGTCTCCACCTTGTTGCCGGTCCGGGAGATGATCGGCAGCGCCAGTCGCGGTTTCATCGGCCACAGCAGCGGACAGCCGCGATCGGTCAGGCAGTCGCCGGCGATATGGATCAGCGCGCCCAGGCCGAGCGCGAAGGGTAGCCAGTAGGGGGCGTCGGGAAGCCAGCGGTCCATGAGCACCGTGCCCGCTCCCGCCAGGAAAACGCAGGTGCCCCAGGCGCGGAAGGAGTCGCCCTTCGGGGTCAGATGCAGGGCCCGGATGCCGAAGGCCAGCATGATGAAAATGGTCGCCAGGGTGAAGTACCGGCCGAGGTAGGTCACCCCCGCCCAGGTCGCCCATCCGGCGAGCAGAACGAACAGCAGGCCGTGTGTGCCCTTGCGATGCCCGCCGGATACCGCCGCCACTCCCTTGGCCGCCACATGGCTGAACGGTCCCAGCGATCGGCCGATCGTCCCGCCGGGGTGGTCGATATCCGGAACCAGCGCCGCACCGGCGGTGATGAGCGCGCCGAGTACCAGTTCGAGCGCGCTGATATCCACGGGTCCGCGCACGGCTTCCATCACCGCTGGGGGAACGACGGTCGCGGCGGTGACGAATGCGAGCGCACCGCTGGTGGCATGGGAATGGCCGAGCAAAAGGAAATCTCCGGTCTCGCGTTGTAAAGGGTCGTAACGCTTCAAATTAGCAATCGATACCGACACGGCCTTCCGTCGTGGGACCGACAGCGACGCGCCGGGAGTCGCGTCGGCGCGAGACACGCCGTGTCCTGGGCGGTCTCGGCAAATCGGCCTGCGTGAGCGCTGTCCCGAGTCGGTGATCGATGCAATGCTGTCGCCGTCGGATCACATCAGGGGAGATCCGCACGCCCAGGGGGAGATATGAACGATTTCCAGCCGATCCTGCACCGGGTACCGGGTTTCGAGCCGTCGAGCGGTTCTCCGGCCGCCGCGGTTTCCACCTCGTCACCCGGGCCCACGGCACCGGCCGGCACCCGATCGGACCGTTCGCCCGGGTGCGGCCGGGTCGATCGCGCAGTAGCGCGCACCAACCGCAGCGCTCCGGCCGGTATCCGGCGGGTCCAGCGGAGCGCCCATACCGCCGAGCGGTCTCCGGCCACGCCCGGTGCCCGGGAATTCGCCACGCAGGCGCTGCGAATCCTGCTGGAGGTGCTGGACAGGCGACGCCCGGTCGCCCAGCTCGCCGGTCTGTGCGCACCCGCGCTGGTGCACGCGATCGGCGGGCTGGTCGCGGGCGACCATGTCCCGAGCCGCGCACTGGGATCGGCCGCGCTGACCAGCGTGCGTCTGGTCCCCATCGGGGAGGACGCCGCCGAACTGGTGGCGATGTACCGGCGCGGCCCGCGCCGGCTCGTCATCGCCGGCCGGATCCAGCACGACAGCCGCAAGGGCTGGGTGGTGACGGCACTGCGCCTCATGTGACGGGCCGCCCCGCCGGATGACAATCGGTCGGAGAAGGTGTACCGGCATTGCTTCGGACAGGCACGTCCTCACACGGGAACCGACTCGCGAATCCGGCCGTCGAAGCTCTTATCCGGTTCGGCCGCACCCGTGAGCCGAGTGAGAGAAATGGTTCGGCCATGGAACAGGCCACCGTGTACCGCTGGAATATCCGCAACGGGACCGGGGTACTGTCCCGGCCCGACGGTTCCTTGGCGTGGTTTCATGTGTCGAGCGTGGAACAGTCCGATGCGTTGACCTTGCGGGAGGGCGACCTGGTCGACGCCGAGGTCGAGAACGTACCCCAAGGGGAGTACGCGAGTCGCGCCGTATCGGTCCGGCGCCACGTGCGGTAACCATCTTCTCCCTCGTCGTGATCATCGCCGGGGCTCGCCTGAGGTGGCCCGCGGCCGCCGGCCTGGCGACTATGCCTACCACCCCGATGACACCTGGTACCGCTACGACGGTGACCACCTCGAATTCACCATGCGCTCGGCCTGATCGCATCCATCGGACCGGCCCGCCGGTAATTGGGCTGCGTCGGCCGGTCGGGTGCCGCAGACTGGCCGGATGCGTGCACGTAGTGTCGCCGAGCTGACAGCGGTGCTGTCCAGGGGTGAGCGGGTGAAATTCCTGCCGTTCTGGGGACATCGGCCCCGCGCCGACGGCCGCGTCGGTTCGGAATGCCTGAGCCAGTGGTGGCCGGCCGAGTTCGTGGTGGACGGCCGGACCTTCCGGACCGCCGAGCATTACATGATGTGGGCGAAGGCGGAGCTGTTCGGTGCGGCGGAACTCGCGGAACAGGTGCTGGCAGCCGGGAATCCGGGCGCGGCCAAGGCATTGGGACGCCGGATCGAGGGGTTCGACGAAGACCTCTGGGCGGCAGACCGGTTCGAAATCGTCGTGACCGGGAACGTCGCGAAATTCGGGCAGCACGACGAGCTCCGCCGGTTCCTCCTCGGTACGGGCGATCGGGTGCTGGTGGAGGCCAGTCCGGTGGACCGGATCTGGGGTATCGGTATGGCGGCCGACGACGAGCGGGCCGAGGACCCGAGCCGCTGGGAAGGGGCGAACCTGCTGGGGTTCGCGCTGATGGAGGCCCGCGCCCGGCTACGCGGTGACAGCGGGACCGCCACCGCGCAAGATTGAGCCGGGTGCTCGTTCTGCCCGTGCCGGGGCCGGGACGCGGCGGACGTTGTTCCGTCCGGCGCATTCGATCGCCCGGTCCCAGCGGCTCCGATCCGGGTGATGCGGACCCGGACCAGGGGCGCCGGGATACGCTCAGGCTTCGCTGGGCTGGACGATTACGAAACCCTCACCGTCGAGCCGGAGCTGGTACATCTCACCCGACCCGCCCCGCACCATCGACCCGAACGATTGTGAGCGGTTGAGGGAGGTCTGCAGGTTGGCGCTCCACCCGACCACCGCGTCGGTATCGACGAAGACCGGCGCCTGCGGCTGGACCGGGATGATGATGGGCACCCCGGCACAGATCAGGCCGAGCCGGCCCTGGCCGGTGAATACGCAGTTGAAGAGGCCACCGCCGGCCATGCCGACGCCTTGGACGAGGCGGATGTCGTAGTGCAGGCTCGCGTCGAAGACCAGGACGTTGCGGCCGTTGAGGGTGAGCGCGTCGCCCTGGACCAGATCGACGATGAAGCAGTTGCGGTCGAAGTGGGCGAACCAGGCCTCACCCTGCCCGCGCACCGACATGAGCGGTACGCCCTCGCCGGTGAACGCGCGCTGCAAGAACTTGCCGACGCCCTGACCTTGTTTCTCGAACTGCAGGTTGCCGCGGAACGCGACCATGGAGCCCTGGCGGGCCAGGCAGTTGCCGTTCACGGCGTATTTGAGCGATTTCGCGCTCTGCCGGGTGAGGCCGGGGGCGGTGGCGGGCCGGGCGGTGTTCTCGGCGGAGAAGAGATCGCTCTGCATATATCGATCCTGCAGTACCGGGCGTTCTCGCGGGCCGGAACCGGCGGCGGTCAGACGTGGGGGCGATGGGCCCGGATATCGACCGGTCGCCCGTCGGGATCTTCGGCTGTCATCGTCCACTGGGTGGGCAGCGTCTCGATGAGACCGGCCGGGAAGCCCGCGCCGAGGATCCGTTCGCGGACCTCACAGAGCTGCTCGTAGGTCGCCAGCCGCAGCCCCCAGCCGGCGCGGCCCAGCGCATCCGGGCCGGAGGGTGCGGCGGCGGTGGTGGATTCCACGATCATCAGGTGGTCGGCGCCGCCGACATCGACGACAGCGATCCGGGGGTCGGGCCCGGTGGCGGCGCGTTCGAAGGCGAGGCGGGCGCCCAGCAGGCCGGTGTAGTACGAGACCAGCTGGTCGAGGTCGGGCGTGGCCAGGGTCAGATGATTGATCCCGAGAAGATCGGACATGATGGTTCGAGCCTACGGACTCCGCCGCCGACCCGTCCAGGACGGTTTCCGGCCGCACCCCGCCCGCGAGTTGCCCGCTTTGCCCTGATCGGCCATGTTCTACGCTGCTGTTCCGACCAGGAGCGGAGGATATATGACCGTCGACGACGAGCCGCGCGGCCGGCGACGGGATGCCGTGGCGACCAGGGCGGCGATCCTGTCGGCGGCGCAGGAACTCTTCGCCGAACGCGGCTACGAGCGGGCGACCGTCCGTGATATCGCCACCCGGGCGGGGGTGAATCAGGCGCTGCTGTTCCGGTACTTCGGGAACAAGGACGAACTGTTCCGGGCGACCATGACCGACCGGGGCCGCTCGGTGCTCGGCGACGGTCCGGTGGACGCGCTGCTGTCCCGGTTGCTGGAGCGGGTCCTCGAACCCGCCGGTGGAGTGTCGCCCGGGAGTTGGTTGCAGGCGGCGTTGCGGTCGAGCGGACACGAGGAGGGGGCCTCGGTGATCCGGCGCGAACTGGGGGAGGAGTACCTGCGCGCGCTGGCCTCGCTCACCGATAGCGGTGACGGCGAGCTGCGTGCCGACCTCCTGCTGGCCTGGTTGCTGGGGATCGGGTTGGTCCGTTCGGTACTGCATCGCGAGCCCCTGAACAGCTCCGACCCGGCGGAGATTGCCGGTCATGTGCTGCGGGCGGCCGGAGTGCTGCTGGAGCGCAACGACCCGGAATTCCCACCGCGGTAACACCGCGAAATCGTTGACCACGCTTCGGGAAACCCCTTACCCTGCCTAAGTAAGCTACTGCTTACATAGGCTCGCGCCCGGCGCCGGGCGCCCCGGGAAGGGAGACCCGAATGACTGTGAAGACCGAGGTTCGCCGATTCCCCTTCGGCGAACCGGTCCGCCTCGATATGGATCCGCTGTTCGCGCGACTGCGCCGCGAGGAACCGGTATCCCGGGTCGAACTGCCCTACGGCGGCGAAGGGTGGCTGGTGACCCGCTACGAGGACGTGAAACTCGTACTCGCCGACCCCCGGTTCAGCCGCGCGGTCACCGTCGACCGTGAAGACGTCCCGCGCGCCACCCCCGCACCCGCGCGCGCCGATTCGCTGCTGAGCATGGACCCGCCCGAACACAGCAGGCTGCGCAAACTGGTCGCCAAGGCGTTCACCGCCCGGCGCGTCCAGGAGTTGCGTCCGCGGACCCGGGAAATCGTCGACGCCGCGCTGGACACCCTCGAATCCGCCGGTGCCCCCGCCGATCTGGTGCGCAATTTCGCGCTCCCGGTGCCGGTGACGGTGATCTGCGAAATGCTCGGCGTCCCCCCGCGCGATCAGCACCGGTTCCGCGATTTCTCCGACGCGATCCTGTCCACCACCGCCTACACCCGCGAGCAGATCGAGGACGCCCGCGACCGCCTCGAAGGTTATCTCGCCGAACTCGTCGCCGAACGCCGGCAACGGCCGACCGATGATCTGCTGGGCGCGCTGGTCACCGCCCGCGACGAAGAGGATCGGCTCAGCGAACGGGAACTGGTGAATCTGGGTGTGGGCATTCTGATCGCGGGCCACGAGACCACCGCCAACCAGATCGCCAACTTCGTCTATATGCTGCTCACCCAGCGCGAGTACTGGGATATGTTGCGCGCGGACCCCGGACTCGTCCCCGGCGCGGTGGAGGAACTGCTGCGTTACGTGCAACTCGGTTCCGGTGGCGGGCAGCCGCGGGTGGCGACGGAGGATGTGGTGCTCAGCGGGGTCACCGTGCGGGCGGGCGACGCGGTGTTCGTGAACACCCAGGCCGCCAACCGCGACGAATCCGTTTTCGACGATCCGGAGCGGCTCGACCTCACCCGGCAGCGCAATCCGCACGTGGCATTCGGTTACGGGGCCCACCACTGCCTGGGCGCGCAGCTGGCGCGGGTGGAACTGCAGGTGGCGCTGGAAGCTGTGATGCGGCGCTTCCCGTCGCTGCGCCTGGCGGTGCCGGAGGCCGAGATTCCGTGGAAGAAGGGGTTGCTCGTGCGGGGTCCCGAGAAGCTACTCGTGACCTGGTGAGCTGATCGGCCCGCGCTCGGTCAGGGCTGCTCCGCGGTCGGCGGATGTTGCGGTGCCCGCTGAGCGGAGCGCAGCTGCTCGCGTAGCCGCGCCACCGTGTCTTCGAGTTCGAGGATGCGCGCGACGGCGGCCAGGTTGGCTCCCTCGCCGGTCAGGGTGGTGATACGTGCCAAGCGGGACAGGTCGGCGCCGCTGTATCGGCGGGTGCCGCCCGCGCTACGGGCAGGGGTGAGCAGGCCGTGCTGTTCATACAGGCGCAAGGTTTGTACTCCGATCCCGGCCAGTTCCGCGGCTACCGAGATCGCGTACACCCCGCGCCCGGCGCCCGGCAGGGTGTCGTGTGGTGGTTCCATTTCTAGTCCTCACCTCGTCTTCTGTACTCGAATCCAGATTATCTGACGATGCCACTTGCACTCTCCTGGGTCGAGTGCTAAATAATATCTGTGTCAGATGGCATAGGTTATCTGACGGAGAGCCTATCGAGAATGGAGTGAGTGGAGGTGGCGACCATGCTGATGCGTACCGATCCGTTCCGTGACCTGGATCGCCTGACCCAGCAGGTGTTCGGAACGCCCGCCCGTCCGGCGGCGATGCCCATGGATGCCTGGCGCGAGGGTGACGAATTCTTCGTCGAACTCGACCTGCCCGGCGTCGACGCGGAGTCACTCGAACTGGACGTCGAACGCAACGTGGTGACCGTGCGCGCTTCGCGTCCGGCCTTGGACCCGGGCAGGTCGATGATCGCGGCCGAACGCACCCGGGGCGTGTTCTCCCGGCAGCTGTTCCTGGGGGAGAACCTCGACGCCGACGCCATCCGCGCCGACTACCGGGATGGGGTCCTGCGACTGGTTGTCCCGATAGCCGAGAAGGCCAAACCTCGCAAGATCGAGATCGCCCGCCACGACGAACGCCAGGCCATCAACGCCTGAACCGCGCGATGGAGGCTCGACGGGCACCGACCCAGCGCTGCCCGCCGTGGCGGCGAAAGGGCCGCACTACCCCTGATCCGACCACGATTTCTCGAAGGGAGGTGATGTGCAATCTACAGATCCGCGACATCGACTCTTCCTAGGATCTGAACAACGTTTCTTCGGCCCCGGTGGCCGGGCACCCCGCCCGGCCACCGATTACATCCCGTACCGAGCCCCTTTTCGAGGAGGATCGCCATGACCGTGTTACCGACCGCGTCCGAGGCCGACCACGTCGCGCAGGACATCTTCGCCGACGATGACGACCTCGCCCTTCTGGCCTACTGACCGGGACCGGCACCGCAGCCTGAACGACCCGTTGTGTCCTGCAAGGAGTAATCCCGTGCCCCGCAACACCGTTTCCGCAACGACGCCCGCCGACGGGAGTGTGGTCTGCTGGCCCGAGCCCAGTCCACTGCACGACTGGTGGACCGAGATCATGGACGGCGTGACGCCGACCCGGGCCCTGGACCCCGCCAACCACCCGGGTCTCTTACGGCTGAGCGGGCCGCGGTCTCCGCGGATCTGAACCGTCCCGGTTCGGCCGGTCGCGGAATCCGCGGCGATACTCTCCCGGTGTGGTGCCGACCAGTACGCGGAAGCGGCGGCGCAGGTTCACCGCCGATACCAGGCCGACCCGTGTGGCGACGGCTTCTACGGGCAGATCGGTGTCCTCGAGCAGTGCCCGCGCCTGGGCCACCCGGCTGCCGCGCAGCCAGGCGCCCGGAGTGGTGTCCAGCCGGTCGGCGAACCGCCGGGACAACGTCCGTGGTGAGACACCGAGTCGCGCGGCCAGGTCGTCGACCGAGAGCGGGTCGGCGAGGTGCGCGGATGCCCAGGTGAGCAGGTCGTCGAATGGATCGGTGGGAGGCGGGGTGCTGTCGCCGGGGTGGGGCGGCAGCGCCATATGCCGCCGGATGAGGTCGGCGTGCGCGGGGCCGTGATCCCGGCCCACCAGATGCAGGCACAACTCGATGCCCGCACCCGCCCCCGCGCTGGTGGCGACGTCGCCGTGATCGATGAAGCGCCGGCCCGCCTCCACTCGCACGCGGGGGAACTGCCGCTGTAACCGGTCGGCCCGCGCCCAGTGCGTGGTGGCCGTCCGATGGTCCAGCAGCCCGGTGCGGGCCAGCGCGAACACCCCGGAACAAATGGTGACCAGCCGGGCACCACGGGCATGTGCCCGCAGCAGCGCGTCGCGCACGCTGCCGGGCAGCGGCGACTCGACCGGGGCCCAGCCGGGCAGGATCACGGTATCGGCGGTCTCGAGCGCGGCGAGGTCGCGGGCGACGGAGATGGTGTATCCGGCCGAGGTCGGCACCTGGCCGGGGGTCTCCGCGCACACCTCGAATTCGTAATGCTGTGGGATACCCGCCCGCTCGGTGCCGAAGACCTCGACGGCGCATCCGAGCTCGAAGGTCGACTGCACCGGCCGAACCAGGGCCACCACACGATGCATGGCAGGAAAATACCCCACCCTGTCCGGCCCGGCTCTGTTGCGGATCGGCCGGCGGCGCCACCGTGAAGACATGTACCCCGAGATCCTGGCCCAGGAGGGCTACCGCGCGGTGACCGTCGGCGAATCGCCGGTTCGTGAACTGTTTCCCGGCATCCGGTCGCGTTCGCTGTGGCAGGGACCGGACGGCGCGCACGCCCATGTGCTGGAGATGGATCCGGGCAGTTCGTGGCCGCGTCGCGATGTGCACGAGCCCGGCCCGGAGGAGGTCTACGTGGTCGCCGGCGTCTTCAACGACGGCGCGCGGGATTACCCGGCCGGCACGTTCCTCCACGCACCCGCCGGGTCGTGGCATGTGCCGGCCAGCCCGACCGGATGCACGCTGTTCCTCTTCTATCCGCAGGGCTGAGATCTGCTATCCGCAGGGCCGAGATCTGCTATCCGCGGGGCCGAGATCGCGGAGGTGCGGATGATCGATCACCGCTGTCCGCACTGAGACGAAATCGACCTGCCCCCAGTGGGAATGCCCCGGAAAGTAAGGGCGGGTGAGACTGTAACTGCGGCGGGCGTGTACCCGAAGCAAACAATGACGGTTGTATTCACGATGTTCGCGAGTCGGGGACGCGGGCAGGTGCAGACGTCGGTTCCATGTTCGCCATCGATAGTCGAGAGGGCTCGATATGCCTCGGTTTCTGCAGTACCTCCTCTTCCTCAACATGCTGGGCTATCTGTCCGGCGCCTTCATCGTCTGATCGGGTCCGCCTACCGGTGCTTTCCATGGCCGGTAGGCGCGGGTCGCCCGGCCCTCGTTCTCGGCTTCGCCTATGCGGAGGTGAGGTGGTGATACCGGGCGGTGAGGCTTAGACCGGGTGACATCGATCCGTTAGATTGGCGAACCGGGTGGCCGGCGGTCACGCGGCCGCAACGTCGAGGATGGGATCGTGATGACCAAGACCGCACTGGTGACCG
>NZ_JBSFRU010000106.1:0-17870 GCF_053589395.1 Nocardia sp. NPDC003345 | reverse complement strand
GGCAAGGTCACCTTCCCACCTCGGCAGGCAAGGTCACCTTCCCACCTCGGCAGGCAAGGTCACCTTCCCACCTCGGCAGGCAGGGTCACCTTCCCACCTCGGTGGGTGGGGGTCACCTCCTCACCTTGGCGTGCAACCTCACCTCCCCAACCAGCAAGGGCCACAGGACTACGCCCGGTCAAAGCCTCCCGGTGATCTTGTCCGGCGTGATCCGCACCGCCACCCGAGGCCCGTCGTCGGCTGCTGCCGGGTTGAAGTCGGCGTAGCGTTTGCCGGTGTATTTGATCGACATCCGGTCGCCGATCAGCATGTCGGGGTCGGGGGTGAGGGTGGCGGTGCCGCGGATCTCCGCGTAGACGTAGGGGTTGTCCGGCGGCATGATCAGTACCGAGATTCGCGGATCGCGGGCCAGGTTCTTGCCTTGGACGCGGTCGGTGGTGGTGGAGTAGAGCAGTTCGTCGCCGTCGCGGTCGATCCAGGTGACGGTCAGATGCGGGTGTCCGTCGCGGCCGATGGTGGCCACGGTGACGTACAGCTTGGCGTCGTCGATGTATTTCTTGACGGTGTCGGGCAACGAGATAGCGGTCATGGTCACGGGCAACCCGAACCGTCGCGGGTTCATTCCGGCTCAGCCCGGCGGGTTCGCGCCCAGTTCTGCCAGCAGGAGTGCCATCAGCCCGGTTTCCTGGGTTTGGGCGGTGATCATTTCGCGTGCCGCTTGTTTCACCACGCCACCGGTGAGTAGCGCGTCGGCCACCCGGGCCATGGTGATTCCGCCCTCGTGATGGCGCTGCATGAGTTGCAGGAAGAGGATGCCGGCGAAGCGGCCGCGCGCCGCCGAGAGCGAATCGAGTTCGGCCTGGGTCGCCATGCCCGGCATGGCGGGCGTCCCGGGATCGTGCGCGGCATGGTGATCGTGGGTGCGCTCGGGCATCCAGGCCATGGGTTGCGGGCCGGTCGGCGGCGCGCCGGCCAGGCGTAGCCAGCCCAGCAGGGTGCCGATCTCCGAAAGCTGGGTGTCCTCGATCTGGCGGGCCAGGCCGAGGACGGCGGGGTCGGCGCCGGGGTCGAGCCGCTGGACCATCACCAGTGCCTGGTGGTGGTGGGCGGCCATATCCTGGATGAAACCGATTTCGGTGGCGGACAGGATGTCCGGGGCCGTCGGGTCGTCGACGAACAGTGGACGGATCGCCGCGCCCAGCACCAGCAGCACCCCGGCCGCCACCAGGACGGC
This sequence comes from Nocardia sp. NPDC003345, assembly GCF_053589395.1. Taxonomy (NCBI): domain Bacteria; kingdom Bacillati; phylum Actinomycetota; class Actinomycetes; order Mycobacteriales; family Nocardiaceae; genus Nocardia; species Nocardia sp. NPDC003345. The sequence continues at coordinate 16,636 of NZ_JBSFRU010000106.1, read as the reverse complement.
TATTCCGCCGCGCAGGCGGGTCACGCGGGTTCTCCGGACCACCGGTAGCAGGCGGGTCCGCCGGGCCCGGGCGGGCCGCACCGATATCGCGTCGTCTTCATCGTCGGCCTCCCGCACACCACATCACCCCGGTTACCGGGGGATTATGGTCGGCGCCGCGCGTCCGCGCGGTGATACGCGGTGTTCTCGCAGGCCGGGGATCCGCCGAATCGGACCCGACCCGGACTGAAACACGTTACAGTTCCCGCACGCGGGCGGCCCGATGGCGTGTCACCGAGGCGATGGCGGGCCGGTCTCCGCGCCGAGGCCGGATGGCGTCAGGAGGACGATGATGCCCGACGATGTGAACCCCACCGAGCATATGCAGCTCACGACCAGCGAACGTGATCTGGACACGCTGGCCGGACAGCTCGCCGAGTGGCTGCGGCAACGAGTGGGGGCCGATGAGCCGCCGGTGATCACCGACCTGCAGCGACCACTCGCCGGTGGCCTGTCCAGCGCCTCGGTGCTGTTCGACGCGCGCTGGGAGGCCGGCGGCGAACCCGGCGAGGGTTCGTTCGTCGCGCGCATGATCCCGGAGGAAGGTGCCTTCCCGGTCTTCGAGAAATACGATCTGGAACTGCAGTACCGCGTGATCACGGAGGTGGCGGCCGCCACCGATGTCCCGGTACCGCGCCTGCGCTGGCTGGAGACCGGCAGCGCGGCCTGCGGCGCGCCCTTCTTCGTGATGGACCGGGTACAGGGCCGTATCCCCGGCGACAACCCGCCCTATGTCTTCGCCGGGTGGCTCTATGACGCCACCCCCGCCGAACGGGCCGAACTCACCCGCAGCACACTCGATATCCTAGCCCGAATCCACGCCCTGCCCGATCCGGCGGCGCGTTTCCCCGAATTAGACGGGCCGGGCACCGCGCTGCGCCGCCATATCGACGCCGACCGGGCCTGGTACACCTGGGCACTCGCCGACGACGGTTTCGAGATCCCGTTGATCGAGCGTGCTTTCGACTGGCTGGAGCGCAACTTCCCCGATGACCCGGGCCCGGAGGTACTGAGCTGGGGTGACGCCCGGCCGGGGAACATCATCTACGACGAATTCACGCCGATCGCCGTATTGGACTGGGAGATGGCGGCATTGGGTCCACGCGAGCTCGATCTCGCCTGGATGATCTTCCTGCACCGCTTCTTCCAGGACATCGCGACCGGTTTCGATTTTCCCGGGCTGCCCGACTTCCTGCGCCGCGACGAGGTGGTGGCGCACTACGAGCAGGTCAGCGGCCATACCGTCCGGGACCTGGACTTCTACCTCACCTATGCCGCGCTGCGGCACGCGATCGTCATGGCGCGGATCAAACGCCGGATGATCCATATGGGTGAAGACACCGCCCCGGCCGAGCGCGACGACTACATCATGCACCGCGCCACCCTGGAAGCCATGCTCGACGGCACCTACGGATGGGACTGAGATGAGCGAGACCACCGCCCACACGCCGGCCACCGCGCCGGGCCCCTTGGACGAGTATCCGATTCACCAGACACCGCTGCCCATCGCCCGGGCGGCGTCCAGTGACCGGAACTTCTACGACCGCAGCTATTTCAACGCGCACAACCGCGACGGCGCGCTCATGCTGGTGACCGGATTCGGGGTGTACCCGAATCTCGGTGTGGTCGACGCGTACGCGGCACTGCGCCACGGCGACGAGATCACCTCGGTGCGCTTCTCCGACGCCCGCACCGACCGGAGCCTGGATATGGCCGTGGGCGGGTATCGGATCGAGGTCGTGGAACCGCTGCGGCGGGTGCGGGTGGTATGCGAGCACGAGGATCTCGGACTGGACATCACCTGGACCGGCGCGTTCCCCGCGGTGCAGGAACAGGCGCACGTCATGCTGGCCGGGAATCGCCCGACGCTGGATGCCTCCCGGTTCGCCCAGGTCGGTGCGTGGGAGGGCACGATCGCGTTGCGCGGCGAGGATATCGCGGTCGATCCGGAGATCTGGACGGGTACCCGGGATCGATCCTGGGGTATCCGTCCCGTCGGCGAGGCCGAACCACCCGGCCGCGCTGCCGCGGAGGGGGCCGGCGGGTTCTGGTGGCTGTACGTCCCATTGCGTTTCGACGATTTCGCGGTGATCGTGATCATTCAGGAGAACCCGGACGGTTACCGCACCCTCAACGACGCCGTCCGGGTGTTCCCGGACGGATCGGTGGAGCAACTGGGGTGGCCCCGGATCACCATCGACTACCGGTCCGGCACCCGCCATCCCGAGAGCGCGAGCCTGGAACTGCGCACCCCCGACGGCAAACCGCTGACCATCGATGTCCGGACCGTCACCGGGATCCCGCTGCATATCGGCTGCGGTTACGGTGGCGATCCGGATTGGCAGCACGGGCAGTGGAAGGGCCGCGACTGGACCTGGGCCAACAGCTACGATCTGGCCGATCCGGCGATCGCCGGCCGGATCCCCTGGGGCGTCACCGACCATATCGCGCACGCACGCTGCGGGGACGCCGAGGGCTGGGGCCTGTTCGAGCACGCCAGCGTCGGACGCCACGACCCCACCGGGTTCGCGGACCTGCTCTCGGTCGCGCCGTAGGCATCGGGACCGAACCCCGACCCGCGCCCGTGGTCGTTTCGGTGCGGGCGGCGAATTCCCCGGCGTGACCTGTCGGCGGGGTCAGTAGGAGGCGGCGGTCGCCGCGACCACCACATCCCCCACCACCCGCCGGGGTACGAGCAGCGGCCCGCTCCCGGCGAGCAGCGCGGCGGCCTCGGCCACGCCCGGGATACCCACCGCCGCGACCACCCGCTCCGACGGGTTCGGCACCGGCACCCGTCCCAGCTGCTCGGCGGTATAGGCGCGCAGTGGCACGCCCAGCGCGGACGCGGCGCCGCGGACTCCCGGCTCGCCGGATCGGCGGTCCAGGGTGGCGAGGCAGGCGATCGGCCGCCCGGGGAGAACTTCCGCCAGCGCCGCCAGGATCCGGTCGGCGGAGAGGTCCGGGCGCAGACCCAGCCCGACCGCGAGGGTACCGGGCGGTGGCTCCGGGCCGGGACCGGTCCTTCGATCCCGGCGGGTCACCCGGCGCGGGCGGCGGTGGTCGTCCGCTGGTGTGCCCGGGCCGCGGCGACGAACCGGCCCACCGCGACCGGGTTCCCGGCCGGATGGGTGTGCAGATACGACGCGTGGACCCCGTGCACGAGCGCACCCTCGCGCATCTGCTCCCCGGCGCTGCGCCAGCCCCACGCGGACGCGGTGTCACCGGCGCGCACCAGCCGGGTCCGGTGGAATTCGTGGCCGCGTACCCGCTCCCCGGTCCGCCACAAGGCGGAATCGCCCAGCGCGACCGCCTCGCGGTACCCCAGGGTGAGCCGGGGCCCGAATTCGGCGACCGCGTCGACGACACCCGCCATCGGGTGGCCGTCCAGCGATTTCGTCAGATACAGCAGCCCGGCGCATTCCGCGTGAATGGGCAGCCCCCGGCGGGCCTGTTCCGCCACGGCGGTACGCAAGGCGGTATTGGCCGCGAGGGTTTCCGCGTGTTCCTCGGGGAACCCGCCCGGCAGCACGAGCCCGGTGGTACCGGGCGGCAGCCCGTCGCCGAGTGGATCGAACACCGCGACCTCGGCGCCCGCGGCGCACAGCAACTCGCGGTGCTCGGCGTACCCGAAGGTGAAGGCGGGACCACCGGCCATCGCCACCACCGGGCGGGCACCTTCCGGATCGCCGGGGCCGACGGCGATCTCGGCGTCGGCGTCCCACCGCGGCCCCGCGGCCGGCGGGACGGCCAGGGCCGCGACCGCCGCGAGATCGATATGCCGGGCCACCAGATCGGTCATGGCCTCGACCGCGCGGACCGCCGCGAGACCGTGCTCCACCGCGGGGATCAGGCCCAGATGCCGTGACGGCACCTCGAGTTCGGCCAGCCTGGGCAGCGCGCCCAGCACCGGCAGCCCGACCCGGTCGCAGGCCGCCCGCAGCACCTGTTCGTGACGCGGGCTGCCCACCCGGTTGAGGACGACCCCGCCGAGCCGCACCCCGGCGTCGAATGTCGCGAAGCCGTGCAGCAGCGCCGCCAGGCTCTGGCTGTGGCCGCGGGCATCGACCACCAGGATCACCGGCAGCCCCAGCAGACCGGCGACCTGGGCGGTGGAGCCCTCGGCGACCGGATCCACGCAGTGTTCGTCGATCCGGCCGTCGAACAGGCCCATCACCCCTTCGACCACCGCGATATCGCAGTCGCGGGCGCCGTGCCGGTACAGCGGCCCCACCCGCTCCCGGCCGGCCAGGACGGTATCGAGGTTGCGGCCGGGGCGGCCGGCGGCGAGTCCGTGATAGCCCGGGTCGATATAGTCCGGCCCCACCTTGAACGGCGCGACCCGGTGACCCGCCCGCCGCAGCGCGCCGATCAGACCGGTCGCGAGGGTGGTCTTACCGCTGCCGGACGCGGGGGCGGCCAGCACGATGCCGGGAGCGGTCGCGGTCATCCGGCGATGCCCGGCCGGCCGGACAGGCACTGCCGCCGGGAAGCTCCGGGCCCGCGGCGGCTCACCATTCGATACCCCGCTGCCCCTTGCGCCCGGCATCCATGGGGTGGCGCACCTTGGTCATCTCGGTGACCAGATCGGCGGCCTCGATCAGCGCGGCGGGGGCGTCGCGCCCGGTGATCACCACATGCTGGTTACCGGGCCGGGCGCGCAGGGTCTCGACGACCTCGTCCACGTCCACCCACCCCCACTTCAGCGGATAGGTGAATTCGTCCAGCACATAGAACCGGTGCTCCTGGGATTCGAGGCGCCGCGCGATCTCGCGCCAGCCGCTGTGGGCGGCCGCCGCGTGGTCGTCGTCGCTGCCCTGTTTCCGGGTCCACGACCAGCCCTCGCCCATCTTGTGCCATTGCACGGGGGCTCCGGCCCCGGTGTCGGTGTGCAGGCGGCCGAGTTCGCGGAATACGGCCTCCTCCCCCACTTTCCATTTGGCGCTCTTCACGAACTGGAACACAGCCAGGTCGAACCCCTGGTTCCAGGCCCGCAGCGCCATCCCGAAGGCGGCGGTGGACTTGCCCTTGCCGGGGCCGGTGTGGACGGCGAGTATCGGCTGATTACGCCGCTGCCGCGTGGTGAGCCCGTCGTCGGGCACATTCTCCGGCACCCCTTTGGGCATGTGGGTTCTCCTCGGTTCTCGTTCGTTGTGCGGGTTCGATCAGGCCGCCCGCGCGCCCGCCCCGGGGCCGCCGGCGCGGACCACATCCGCCACCGCGGCGCCGGTCAGCTCGGCCAGCCGGACCACCGGGCCGCGCAGTAGCGCCGCCAGTTCGCCGGCCAGCCCCAGCCGGATCATGCCGCGCTCGCAGTCGACGACCACGGAGGTGACAGCCGCGGCGGCGACCCGGGCGGCCGCGACCCGGGCCCGCGGCACCGGATCGGTACCGCCGGTCGCGCGGCCGTCGGTGAGCAGGACCAGCATCGGACGGCGCTGCGGATCGCGGACGCGCTCGCGCGCCACCACCTCGTACGCCTTGTTCAGGCCCGCCGCCAGCGGGGTCTTCCCGCCCGTGCGCAGGCCCGCCAGCCGCCGGACCGCGATATCGGTCGACGAGGTGGGCGGCAACACCAGTTCGGCCTCGCTGCCGCGCACCGAGATCACCGCGACCTTGTCCCGGCGCTGATAGGCGTCGCGCAGCAGCGTGACGATCGCCGATGTCACCGCCGCGAGCCGGTCCCGGGCGGCCATCGACCCGGAGGTGTCCACCACGAACACGACCAGATTGCCTTCGCGGCCCTCACGATAGGCACCCCGCAGATCCTGCGCGGCCAGCCGCAACGGCCCGGAACTGCGGCCGCGGGCCCACTGCTGCGGTGCGGCGGCGCGCAGGGTGCCGAGCAGATGCAGACCGGTGGACGGATCGGCGGTCGTGTTCACCACCCGGCCCTGCCGGGTCTGCGCACGGGAACGCCGCCCCGGCGCGCCCTCACCGACACCGGGGACCTCCCAGCGCGGCGGCGCCACCGGCGATGCCGCGGGCGTGGAGGTCCGGCCGGTCTGCCCGGAACCGCCGGACTTCCCGGGGTCACCGTTGTCCTGGCCCGCTTCGGGGGCGCCGCCGCCGGGCCCGTCGGGGTCGTCGTCGGGGCCGTCACCGTCGCGGTCGCCGGGGCCCGCCTCGGCGCGATCCTCGCCGGTCGGCGGCTCCGGCGGCTCGGCACGGTCGCCGTCGGCTTGGTCGGCGGCGTCGTTCATGGCGTCGTCGAGCTGTTCCTGGGTGATCCCCGGTTCGTCGAAGGGATCGCGACGGCGGCGGTGCGGTAGCGCGAGTTCGGCGGCGACCCGGACGTCCTCGGCGGTGACCGCGGTGCGGCCGCACCAGGCGGCGTGCGCGGTGGCGGTGCGGGCCACCACCAGGTCGCCGCGCATCCCGTCCACATCGAAGGACGCGCAGACCGCGGCGATCCGCCGCAGCTCCACATCGTCGAGCCCGACACCGGGCAGCAGGTCGCGCGCGGTGAGGATCTGCTCGGCGATCTCCGCGTCGGCGGGCGCGTAGTCCGCCGCGAAACCGGCCGGATCGGCCTCGTAGTCCAGACGGCGGCGTACCACCGCCATCCGGACGTCCACATCGCGAGAGGCGGCCACATCGACGGTGAGCCCGAACCGGTCCAGCAGCTGGGGCCGCAGTTCGCCCTCTTCGGGGTTCATCGTGCCCACCAGGACGAACCGCGCGGGATGCGAATGCGAGATACCGTCGCGTTCGATATGCACGCGTCCCATCGCGGCGGCGTCCAGCAGGACGTCCACCAGATGGTCGTGCAGCAGGTTGACCTCGTCCACGTACAGGACACCGTGATGGGCCGCGGCGAGCAGGCCGGGACGGAAGGCCTGTTCACCGTCGCGCAGCACCCGTTCCAGATCCAGTGACCCGACCACCCGGTCCTCGGTGGCGCCGACCGGCAGTTCCACCAGCCGCGCGGGCCGGGCGCCCGATTCGTCGACCACCGGCGGCAACAGCCGGGCCAGTGCCCGCACCACGGTCGATTTCGCGGTGCCCTTCTCGCCGCGGACCAGCACTCCACCGATCCCGGGGTGCACCGCGCACAGGATCAGCGCGAGTTGCAGCCGCTCCTGCCCCACGACGGCCGAAAACGGGAAGCCGGCCTCGGCACTCTCGGATGCGGGCGCGCGATGCGGGGTCCGGGCGATTTCGGTAGACGACACGGACCCACTCTAGGACGTGACGGGCAGGGATCCCGTGGACCCCTACCCCGTCGTCCGCCGCCGGGGCTGCGCGGTCAGCCCCGGCGCATCGGCACGTGGGCGACGCCGTCCTCGACGAACTCTTCCCCGTCGACCTCGAATCCGTGCTTGGTGTACAGGTCGATCAGGTAGGTCTGCGCGTTCAGGCGCACCGTATGCGACCCCGTCTCCGCCAGCGCGGCCTGTAGCAACCGGGTGGTGTAGCCGTGTCCCCGGGCCTCCACCGCGGTACACAGCCGGCCGATCCGGAAGGATTTGATCCCGTCGTCGTGCTCCTCGAGCAGCCGCAGGGTGGCGATCACCTCGCCCTCGTCGTCCAGCCACAGATGCCGGGTCTCCGGCAGCAGATCCTGCCCGTCCAGCTCCGGGTACGCGCACTTCTGCTCGACCACGAACACTTCGACCCGCAGCTTCAGCAGCTCGTAGAGGGTCGGGGTGTCCAGATCCTGCGCCCATGACCGTCGGAGTGCAACCGTTGACATCATCGCGCCTTGCTATCACACCTCGGCGCGAGATGCACGCGAACTCCCGCACCCCGTCCCACGGGCCGGAACACGGCGAACGGCCCGCGGGAGTGTTCCCGCGGGCCGCCCGTAGCGTATCGGTCAGGCGCCGGCCGCGACCGAGGCGTGCGCGCCGGTTTCGGTGAGCTGCAGTGTTTTACCGGTCCAGTCCCAGACCTCGGCGAACAGGCCCTGGTTCTCCGAGAGCTTCACACCCAGCGAGGGCACCATTTCCTTCAGTTTGGGCGTCCACGCGGCGTACTCGGCCGGGAAACACCGCTCGAGTACGTCGAGCATGGCGGTGACACAGGTCGAGGCGCCCGGCGAGGCCCCCAGCAGACCCGCGATGGACCCGTCCTCGGCGGCGATGACCGCGGTGCCCAGCTCCAGCACCCCGCCCGCGCCCTTGCGGCGGATCACCTGCACGCGCTGCCCGGCGGTGATGAGCTCCCAGTCGCGGCCCTCGGCGCGCGGTATGAACTCCTCCATCGTGTACACCCGGCCGGACTGCGATTTCATCAGCTCGGTGACCAGGTACTTGACCAGGCCCAGCTCGGTGACCCCGACACCCAGCATCGGCGCCAGATTGCCGGGCTTGATCGATTTGAACAGGTCGGCGTTGCTGCCGTCCTTGAGGAACTTCGGGGTCCAGCCGGCATACGGGCCGAACAGCAGTCCGGGCCGGCCCCTGATGACGCGGGTGTCCAGATGCGGGACCGACATCGGCGGCGCGCCGACCGCGGCCTTGCCGTACACCTTGGCCTCGTGCTTGCCGACCAGCTCCGGATTGGTACAGCGCAGGAACTGACCCGAGACCGGGAACCCGGCGAACCCGCGGATCTCCTTGATACCGGCCTTCTGCAGCAGCGGCAGCGCGCCGCCGCCCGCGCCGACGAAGACGAACTTGCTCTCGAGCGTGCGGGTCCGGCCGGTGCGGGTGTTGCGCACGGTGACCTTCCAGCTGCCGTCACGCTGCTTCTTCAGGTTGCGGACCTCGTGACCGAAGGCGATCTCACCGCCGCTGTAGCCGATATAGGCGAGCAGCTCCTTGGTCAGCGAACCGAAATCGATATCGGTACCCGCGGCGGTCCAGTTCAGCGCGATCGGATCGGAGAAGTCCCGCCCGCGGGCCATCAGCGGCAGCCGCCGGGAGAACTCGTCGGGATCGTCGATGTACTCCATACCCGGGAACAGCGGATGGGGCGCCAGCGCCTCGTACCGCTTGCGCAGGTACTCCACGTCGTCGGCACCGTGCACGAAACTGACGTGCGGAATGGGGTTGATGAAGCGGGACGGATCGCCCAGGATCCCGTTCTCCACCGCGTACGCCCAGAACTGCCGCGAGACCTGGAATCGCTCGTTGATATCGACGGCCTTGCCGATATCGACCGAACCGTCCGGCTTCTGCGGGCTGTAGTTCAGTTCGCACAGTGCCGAATGCCCGGTACCGGCGTTGTTCCACGGATCGCTGCTCTCGGCCGCGGCGGCATCCAGCCGCTCGAACACCGTGATCGACCAGTCCGGCTGCAGCTGACGCAGCAGCGCGCCGAGAGTGGCGCTCATGATGCCGGCACCGATGAGGACTACATCGGTCTTTTCAGTCTGGGCAGCGTTCGGCACGGGTGTTCGACTTCCTTGTCCTGGTGCGCGGTCGCGTATCCGGCGTCGGATGCGGACCGCTGGGGCACGGGCGCGTGTGCAGTTGTGTACGGGCGGCCGGACAAGCCCTCGCGGGCCCGGCCGAATGTAGGTTACCCGTCGTTCACTACTGCCAATTGTGCACCTCGACACGCGCGGAATCCGCAGCCAGGGCGGCGATTGTGACGTAGATTCCTCCGCTGGAGCGGTCTCGTCGGTCACATCCCGCCCGCCCGGTATGCCGCCGGTCGCCTAGATTGGACGACGTGACGAACGAATCCCGGGCCGATACCCGCGCGCCGGAACAGGCCGGGGACTGGCAACCGGATGTCCTCGGCGCGGGGTACGAATACCGCTCGCTGGAACTCGGGCCCGATCCCGACGGCGAGGGCGAAGCCGTCGCCACCCTGGTCCGTCATCTGCCGGACCACACCGGGGAGACCGGTGACGCGGTGCTCTATCTGCACGGGTTCACCGACTATTTCTTCCAGCGGCATGTGGCCGAGCACCTGACCGCCCGCGGACATCGCTTCTACGCCCTGGACCTGCGCAAATGCGGCCGGTCCCTGCGTCCCGGGCAGACCCCGCACTTCATCAGCGACCTGGCGCTCTACGACGCGGAACTGGACCGTTCGCTGCGCGTGATACGCGCCGAGACCGGGTCGGATGTGCTGATCGTGGCCCATTCCACCGGCGGCCTGGTCGCCTCGCTCTGGCTGGACCGCCTGCAGCGCGCGGGCGGTACCGCCGCGGCCGGGATCCGGGGCCTGATCCTGAACAGCCCCTGGTTCGACCTGCAGGGTCCCGCGTATTTCCGCACCGTCGGCACCCAGGTCATCAAAACCGTCGGCCGGTTCCGGGCCAAGTCGGCACTACCGCTCGGCAAATCCAGCGCCTACGGCGACAGCCTGCATCAGAGCGTGGCCGGGGAATGGGACTACGACCTGGACTGGAAGCCACGCCAGGGTTTCCCGGTGCGGGTCGGCTGGCTGCGCGCCATCCGGCTGGGCCAGGCGCGCCTGCATCGCGGCCTGGATATCGGTGTTCCCGCGCTCCTGCTGCGCTCCAAACTCACCAGGTTCGCGCGTGAATACGGTCCCGCCGTGGATGTCGCCGACGCGGTACTCGATGTCGCGCAGATCCAGCGCTGGTCGGGCTGTCTGGGCGATCGCACGAATATCGTGCCCATCGACGGCGCCCGCCACGATGTGTTCCTCTCGGCGGAGGGTCCCCGCGCGGAGGCGTTCCGGGAACTCGACAACTGGCTGGACTGGCTGGGCAGCGGCCCGGCACGACCGGTGTAGCCCGGCGTTCACCACATACTCGTACGCAACACGATCTCGGTGGCGAACTCCTGATCGGCCTCGGCGGCGACATTGTCGACGTCGATATCCACCACCCGGAACTCGCCGTACACATGACGCCCGGAGGTATCGGCCACCTGCCGGGACAGCCCCTTGGTCACCAGGACGGTGGTGGGCAGCTCCACCGGCGGACAGGCCGGTTCCAGAACCGCGCCGGCGCCGTCGGGTACCGCCGGATGACCGCGGTCGGCGACGACCAGGCTGACGAACCGGCCGAAGCCCGTCGCGCAGACCTGCCAGGCCACGGTGGCGCCGGCCCCGCGGCCGGCGACATTCACCCAGGACACCCCGAGTTCGTCGAGCACGGCGTATACGCCCTGGGTGTCGAGACCGTCCGCGGTCTCGAAAACGATGGTCCGCAGATCGGAGCTGTGCAGCCGTGCGCACACCCGGTCGTACACATCCGGCGAATCGCCGGAATCGGGTAGCAGCAACACACTGTGCTGGGTCACCGGCCCGTCCACCCGTACCGTCCAGCCCCGGTCACCGAACGCGATGCGCCGAGATTCCATGGCGCTTGACGCTACACCGCCGACCCGGGGCATGGGGCGGCCGCCGGCAAACCGCCCGGCGATCGTGACCCGGGTGGGTCCGGCCCGGGATCGACCGCCCGCGCCGGTCCGTCAGCGCACCCCGGACAACGCGGTGACGGTGGAGGTCACCACCGGCAGCCCGGCCGGAGCGCCCGCGCCGAGCAACCGTTCCAATCCGGCCACATCGAGATGCTCGGTGACCAGATCGGCGAGCAGATCGAGCTGGGCGGCGCGGACCGCGGCCACCCGGGTCGCCGGTGCGACGGTGAACCCCGTACGGCCGGCCCGGTGCGCTACCTCGGTGAGCCAGGCGCGGCGGAATTCATCCGATTCCAGCAGTCCGTGCAGGTGGGTGCCCCAGATCGCGGCGCGCACGCTGCCCTCGTCCGTGCCGCCGGCCGACGCGCGGTCGGACGGCGCCGCGGCAGCCGGCTCCGGCGCGGCCCGCCCGGTGATGCGCAACCACGGCCGTTCGGCCGTACGGCGCACCAGGCCGTGATGGATTTCGTATCCGGCCGCCGCGATATCCGCCGTCCCGCCCGCGCCCTCGGCGCCCGTGGCGGTGCTGCGGCAGAGGGTCTTGCGCGCGGCGAATTCGATGTCCAGGTCCAGCAGCCCCAGCCCGGCGACTTCCCCGGCCCCGGATTCCACCGGGTCCACGATCCGGCGCCCGAGCATCTGGTAGCCGCCGCAGATCCCGAGGATCGGCCGGCCCGCGGCCGCCCGGCGCAGCAGCGCCTCGGCCATTCCGGTGCGCCGCAACCAGCTCAGATCGTCGACCGTCGCCTTGCTGCCGGGCAGCACGGCCAGATCGGCATCCGCCAGCCCGGAGGGGTCGTCGACCCACCGCACGGCCACACCCGGCTCGCAGGCGAGCGCCTCCACATCGGTCGAATTGGAGATCCGCGGCAACCGGACCGCGGCGACCGTGAGCCATTCCCCGCCCACCGGGGGCGCGGGGCGGCCCACCTGGGCCCCCGCCACGGTTCCCAGCGAATCCTCGGCGTCGAGCCACAGATCATCACGGAAGGGCAGGACGCCGAGGGTGGGGCGGCCGGTGAGCGCGGCCAGCCGGTCCAGACCCGGCCGCAGCAGTTCCACATCGCCCCGGAACTTGTTGACCACGAACCCCGCGATCAACCGTTGGTCCGCGGGCTCGAGGACAGCGAGGGTGCCGAACAGATGCGCCAGCACCCCGCCCCGGTCGATATCACCGACCACCAGCACCGGCAGATCGGCGGCCCGGGCCAGGCCCATATTCGCGAGATCCGTCGCGCGCAGGTTGATCTCGGCCGGTGATCCGGCGCCCTCGCAGATCACCACATCGAATTCGGCGCGCAGCGCGGCGAGTTCGGCCGCCACCACCTCGCGCAACCGGGTGCGGTGGGTGAAATAGTCGGCGGCCCCGACGGTGTCGACCACCCGGCCACGTACCACCAGTTGCGACCGCCGGTCGCTACCCGGTTTCAGCAGGACCGGATTGAATCGGACGCTCGGCTCCAGCCCACAGGCCTGCGCCTGCAGCGCCTGGGCCCGGCCGATCTCTCCGCCGTCCAGGGTGACGACCGAGTTGTTGGACATGTTCTGCGCCTTGAACGGCGCCACCCGCACGCCCCGCCTCGCCAGCATGCGGCAGATTCCGGCGACCAGGACGCTCTTACCGGCATCGGAGGTCGTGCCGGCGATCAGCAGCGCGCCGCCGGGCCGGGTCACGGCAGCGTCAGGATCTCGGCCCCGCTGTCGGTGACCACCAGCGTGTGCTCGAACTGGGCCGTCCACTTACGGTCCTTGGTGACCACGGTCCAGCCGTCGTCCCAGATGTCGTAGTCGATCCCGCCCAGGTTGATCATCGGCTCGATGGTGAAGGTCATTCCCGGTTCGATGATCGAATCGACCGCGGGCTGGTCGTAGTGCAGGATCACCAGACCACTGTGGAAGGTCGGGCCGACCCCGTGGCCGGTGAAATCCCGGACGACCCCGTAGCCGAAGCGGTTGGCATAGGACTCGATCACCCGGCCGATCACATTGAGCGCGCGCCCCGGACGGACCGCCTTGATGGCCCGGGCGGTCGCCTCCCGCGTCCGTTCCACCAGCAGCCGCACCTCTTCGTCGACCTCTCCGGCCAGAAAGGTGGCGTTGGTATCGCCGTGCACCCCGTGAATGAAGGCGGTGACATCGATATTGACGATATCGCCGTCCTCGATCACCGTGCTGTCCGGAATGCCGTGGCAGATCACCTCGTTGAGCGAGGTGCAGCACGATTTCGGGAACCCCTTGTAGCCGAGGGTGGAGGGGTAGGCGCCGTGATCGCACATGTACTCGTGCGCGATCCGGTCCAGTTCGTCGGTGCTCACGCCGGGCGCCACCGCCTTACCGGCTTCGGCCAGCGCCTGCGCGGCGATCTTCCCCGCGATCCGCATCTTCTCGATCGTCTCGGGGGTCTGCACCCAGGGCTCGGAACCCTCCTGGGCCGTTTTCTTCCAGACGTACTCCGGCCGTTCGATCGCACGGGGGACCTCGCGGATCGGGGTGGGAGTTCCGGGGAGCAGCGGCTGGCGGGTACGCACGGACATGGGTTCAGAGTAGTCGGCGCGGTCCCCGGGCCGCCGGTAACGTCCCGGCGACCGCGGCGCCGGAACCGTGGAGGTCCTCCGGCGACCGGCGGACCCCTGGCTCAGCGCCGGCGGCCCGCGGTGCTCATCTCGAAGGCGACCCGGTCCCCGCGATAGAGCGCCGCGACCCGTTCGATGGGCCGGCCCTCGGTATCGATACCGCGGCGGACCACCCGGAACAAGGGCACCGACGGCCGGCAGCCCAGCAGGCCCGCTTCCCGCGGCGCGGCCAGTACCGTCTCGATCCGTTCGGTCGAACCGCCGTATTCGACACCGGACCCGCCGATGGTCGCCGACAGCGAACCGGCCGGATCGAAACCCGCGCGCAGCCAGCCGAAACGGTCGAGGGACAGATCCGTTCGCTCCAGCGCGATCGGCTCCCCGTCGGCATGCAGCAGCCGTTCCAGCGTCATGATCGGGGTCTGTGGCGGCAGATCGAGATCGCGGGCGACCTCCGCGTCGGCCAGACCGTCCACCCAGGACAGCAGGCTGCGCACCACCCCCGCGCTCTCCTCGCCGGTGGGTTCGGTCGTGAGCGGGCGGACCACCTTCGGCCGGGCCAGCACGGTTCCGCGGCCCTGCCGGCGTATCCGGCCCTCCACCGCCAGATCCCGGAGCGCGTGGCGGACGGTTTCGCGGGCCACTCCGAAACGCCCGGCCAGTTCGCGTTCCGCGGGAACCCGGTCGCCGGGCCGTAGCTCACCCAGCATGGTGTCGATCTCGGCGCGTACCCGATAGACCTTCGACGGCGCCGGTACCCCGGCCGGCGCCGAGGTTTCGGCCAGCACGGCCGACAGCGCGCCGTAGTCGTCGCGCGTCGATACGGTACTTCCGCTGCCATCCCGCTGCCCCATGGCAGAACTACCTCCCATTGGCCCGCTCCCTCACGTTAACCAGGCATTCGCCGCCGGGTCACGCTATGGTCCGGTCCATTCGACATCCCATGGTCGCTCCCGGCGGGTGCCGGAGGGTCCGCGTCCAGTGGACTGAACACTCCGCCGGGTCCGCGAACCCTTACTGCACCGGTAACCGGCGCCGACCGCCTGCCACCTCGGCGATCAAATCGGTGTATCCGTCGACGAGTTCGGCCAGGTGATACCAGTGCCGATGGGTGCGGTCGCTGCGCACCCCGTCGTCCTCGATGGCCCGGTTGGCCGCGACCCAGCTGTTCGCCATCCGGTCGATGACCGCACCGAGGCTCTCGGTGTGCAGCGAGGCGCCGTTGCGGTGCTGCGGCATCTTCCGGGTGATCCAGGCGTTGATATCTTCCACGAGTTCGCTTCGGCGACTGTCTATCTCGGCGATCTCGGCCATATCCCGAACCTGCGCGCGGCGCTTGTGTAGTTCGACCAGCGCGTGCGCGAAACGCAGTAACACGCGCTCCTGCACCCGTCTTCCCTGGAATGCGCACAGCAGTTGCGGCGCGGTCGGCAGGCTCCCCAGAGTGGGCGCGCTCATCGGCGCCCCTCGAACTCACCCGGCACCATCACACTCTGCACCAACATGATCGGCTCTCGATTCGGTTTTCCCGGACATCGGATCGTTGTTCACAACAAGGCTAGCTGGATCATGCTCTTACAGATGCAAGAACACAAGACTTCGGTACGCAATGTTGCGAACAGCGTCATGCGCAAGCCTAACGACCCTTTTCACGGAACCACGGCGCGGTCCCCGTCGAAAACGCATACCCGCCAAGCTCGTTCCCGACGGTGGTCCGAATCCGCGCCGCGCCGAACGTTACCCGCCACCACCGGCGAACCCGGCGCGACGACGCCTTACGCGACCACATCGAAACCGTGCCGAGACCAACCCGCGCCGCACCGGGGAAACCATACCGAACCCTATGGTCGCGCGGGGAAGTCACCCCGGCGCCCGCGCCGCGGGAGTGCCGCCGCCGAACCCGGCTGCACCCGAACCCTTTTCGCACGCTCGGTCCTGCGAACCGGGCCACGGCCCCGGTGACCGCCGGCCCACCGATGGCGATTGCCCAATATTTGCCACAACTGCCGAATGGGCATACGCTCCGGTCGTTTCCGTGCCGGACCGCGTGCGCGTGCACCGGCACCCGGCGTGACCGGCTGCTGCCGCCACCGTGTCATGGGGTATGGATTCTGTGCAGGAATGCCGACAAGGATGTGGATTCATGAGCACTGACGCCGACCCCCGGACCGCCGCCGTGAAACGGGCCGCCGCGCTCACCGGCCCGGGCGGGCCGTTCGAGATGTCGGTCGGCGAGGTGCTGGGCGCCCCGCTTCCGGTATTCCGCCACCGGCGCCGCTCCCTGCGCGAACTCCTCGATGCCTCGCGGGCCTGGGGTGAGCGCGACTATCTGGTCACCGACCGGACCCGTCTCTCCTTCACCGAACACGCGGCCGCCGCGCACTCCCTGGCCCTGGCCCTGGCCGGCCGGTACGGAGTGGGCCGGGGCGACCGCATCGGCATCCTGGCCGCCAACACCCCGGAGTGGGTGATCACCTTCTGGGCGGCCCAGTGCCTGGGCGCGGTCGCCGTCGCCTACAACGCCTGGTGGGCCGCTCCGGAAATCGCCTACGGACTCGCCCACACCGAACCCGCGGTACTGGTCGCCGATGCCCGGCGCGCGGCACTCGCGGCCGAGGCCGGAATCCCCGTGCCGGTACTCACCATGGAAGACGACCTGCCCGCGCTGATCGGGAACCATCCGGGCGAGGCCCCGGCCGTGGCGGTCGACGAGGACGATCCGGCCGTGGTGCTCTA
>NZ_JBSFRU010000105.1:0-17884 GCF_053589395.1 Nocardia sp. NPDC003345 | reverse complement strand
TCCGGCATGATCATGGTGGTTCTCGATACGACGATCGTGAACGTCGCGCTGGACTCGCTCAGCAGCGAACTCGACGCGACCCTGTCGACGACCCAGTGGGTGGTCACCGGCTATCTGCTCGCGGTGGCACTGGTCATCCCGCTGACCGGGTGGGCCGTGGACCGATTCGGTGAGAAGCCGACCTGGATCACCGCGGTCGGCCTGTTCGTGGCGGGTTCGGCGCTGTGCGCGGCGGCCTGGTCGATCGAAAGCCTGATCGCCTTCCGGGTGATCCAAGGGCTCGGCGGCGGCATGCTGCTGCCCGCCGGCCAGACCATCATCACCAGGGCCGCGGGCCCGCAACGCCTGGGACGGGCCATGGCCATCCTGGGCGTACCCATGCTGCTGGGCCCGGTGCTCGGACCGGTACTCGGCGGACTCCTCGTCGAATACACGAGCTGGCACTGGATCTTCCTGGTCAATGTGCCGGTCGGCATCCTCGCCGTCACCCTCGCGGTCTGGAAACTGCCCCGCGGCGGCACCGTGCCCGAACGCGGCCGTCTCGACCTACGGGGACTGGTCGTACTCTCCGGCAGTCTCGTCTGCCTGCTCTACGGACTCTCCCGGGCCGGTTCCCACGGCGGTTTCGGGGAATGGAACGTCCTCGGCTGGCTCATCGCCGGTGCGGCCGGCCTGGCCCTCTACACCTGGCACAGCCTGCGCACCGGACCCGGCTCGATCATCGATATCCGGCTGCTCACCAACCGGCTCTTCGCCGCCGGAACCGTCGCGGTCTTCCTGGTGGCGATCGGATTGTTCGGCGGTATGCTGCTGCTCCCGCTGTACTACCAGACCGTCCGCGGGCAAGGGGCGCTCGGCGCCGGGTTACTGCTCGCGCCCCAGGGCCTCGGCGCGATCGTGGCGATGGTGATCGGCGGGCGGCTGACCGACCGGATCGGCGCCGGATACGTGGTACCGGTCGGGGTGGTGCTCGCGCTGGCCGGCACCTTCCCGTTCACCCGGCTGGATGTCGATACCTCCTACCTCTGGCTGAGCGTGGCCCTGTTCGTGCGCGGTATGGGGCTCGGTTCGGTGATGATGCCGACGATCTCGGCCGCGTATACCGAACTCGGTAGAGATGTCGTCTCGCGGGCGGCGCCGACGCTGTCGGCGATCCAGCAGGTCGGCGCCTCTCTCGGCAGCGCCCTGCTGGTGACCGCCCTGACACAGCACCTCGGCCGTCGGCTCACCGACCAGGGCATTCCCGCTTCCACGGGCGGTGCCGACCAGATCGGCTCCGTGCCACCGGAAGCCATGCCGGTCGTCGGTCCACTGCTGGCCGAATCGTTCGGTTACGCCTTCTGGGTGGCTTTCGCGCTCACCGCGCTGATCATTTTTCCCGCGATGCTGCTGCCCCGGCACGGCGCCGGGAAGCAGGCGACGGCACCCGCGGCGGCCGGTTTCTAGCGCACGGCCGCCGTGCCTAGCGGTGCGGGTCCCGCATCTGCACGACTCCATGGGACCCGCTGGTCCGCCACCCCGGTTCGGTGTCCTCGAGCCGAGCCAGCAGGGTCGCGTCGATGCCCACGGCGACATCGGATTTGAGGGTCCGCAGGGCTATCACCCGGGTGGGAAAGTACTCGGTGAGTGCGGTGAACGATGCCGTGGCGGGCCGGTGGCGGTCTCCGACGAGACGCCGGTAGTTGAGATCGCCCTTGAGGATCACGGTCTCGGCACCTGCGAGGTCGGCGGCCAGATCCGGGGGCATGTCGTGGAAGGACAGGGGCGCGCAATAGAACTCGTGCGCCCGCACGCGCAGCCGCCCGGTCCGCACTCCGGCGCCGAGCCGGGCGGCCGCGGCCGCGGCCGGTCCCGGTATGCCGCCGAGACGTTCGAGGGTGTCCAGGAAATCGGCGGTGGTGGCATCGGAGACGTAGTAGGGGCGCGGCTTCAGATGCAGATCCACCGACAACGCCGGATGTGATCGCAACAGGTGGTCGATGAGGAGCAGATCGGGGATCAGTTCCCGGCCGGCGTTGTCGGCGATCAGCGCGAGCGTCCCCGCCGAGAGGCCGTTGAGGTGTTCGCACACCGCGTCGGTGTGATCGTCGAGGATGCCGCCGGGCGATTCGGCCGCGGCCGGGCCCGACAGCCGGAAACCCAGATCCGCCCGGTTCCCCCACAGTGCGGCGTGCACGAGAGCCGGGGTGCGCTCCGGCAGCGGCCCGTCCGCGAGTCCGGGGGCGTCGGCGAGTTCGGCACCGAGCGCGGAGTCCGCGAGTTCGGCGTGTTTGCGGGTGAACGGGTCGATGCCCTGCCACGGTCCGGCCTCGAAGTAGCCGACCGCATCCAGTAACAGGTGATAGAAGTAGCTCTCGGCCCACAGGAACGGGATATCGAGCCATCGCCTCCCGAACAACCCGCGCCCCCAACGATCCCACTCCGCCTTCCCGGGACGTCCGCCGGGCAACGGCCGCACCACGCCGGTGATCTCATCCCGGAGTTCCTCTATCCGCCGGAGGATCGCCGGCGGATAGGGATGCGCGTCGGCGACCTGCGCGAGGATCACCGGATGACGGCGCGTCAGCACGGTCCACGGAAACGACTCCGGCTCGGTGGACACGATCGTCGCGGCGTCGGGGGTGCTGGTGTCCACATATGCTCCGTTCGCGATCGGCGGGACGGGCCCGGCGGCGGGGGCGATCGTGACATACCGGGCCGCCGGGCCCGATCGGCTCACTTGACAGTCGATAAGGTACTCGATCGCCGGGTACTCATCGCGAGCATCGAGAATGGATCATGACCGCCGTGCTCTACGCTGAGGCCATGGCGACGCTTCGCGAGGCCCAGAAGGAGATGACCCGCAAACTCCTGCTCGACGCCGGTCTCGAACTGTTCGTATCGAAGGGTTACGCGGCCACCAAGGTCGACGATATCTCCTCGGCGGCGGGCACCACGCGGGTGACCTTCTACGCGTACTTCCCGTCGAAGGTCGACCTGATGAAGGCTCTCGTCACCGAACGTCTGAACCCGGCACTGAACCGGGTGCCCTCGGACGAGCACGGTTCGACGGAACGGGAACTGGTCGCCGTGGTCGAGGACGGGTCCCGGCAGCGGATCCGCGCCTGGCTCGCGGCGAGCGCCCGGCGCTGGGACACGATCCGGCCCTACACCACCACGGCGTTCGAGGCGGCGGCGGTCGATCCCGAGATCCGCGAATTGTTCGACGCCTGGCTGGACGAGGCCGTCGGGGACGTCGAGGACGGGCTCACCAGGGCGAAGCGGTTCCCCGCCGGAACCCGGCGGTTCCGCAGTGTGCTGGCGATCACCGAACTGGATCACGTCGCGCGGAATTGGACTCCCGGACAGTGGGGTGTCGAAGCGGAGACGATGCTGGATGTGCTCGCCGACAGCTGGGCGGGGTCGATCGGGCACGGTTGAGCTGCCGGAGCGACACGGCAGCCAAGCGGCCGGAGTGACATGGAAGCCGTTCTCGCGCACAGTTATCGGATGGCGGTGCGGCGATCCGGCCGCCCGATATCGCGCCGACCGACAGGACCCGACCATGTCGACCGACAGCACCGACGCACGAAAGATCACCCGCCGGGCGGAACCCGGCGACCGCCCGATCATCCGGCGCGCCGACGGAACCTGGCTCATCCGGGGTTGCGCCGCCGCCCGCGCCGCCTTGCGCAGTACCGACACGGTCCAGGCCGGGCTCGGGGTCGAAACCCTCGACAATGTGCCTGCCCGCATCCGGCGGCCGGTGCTGTACCGGGACGGTCCCGAACATCGTGAGCACCGGCGGCAGACCGCGCGATTCTTCACGGCCCGCCGGGTGGACGAATCGTATCGGGAACTCATCGAGGCGCTGGCGGACCGGCAACTGACCGGCCTCCGCGACAGCGGCAGCGCGGACCTCTCCGACCTCGGTTTCGGCCTCACCATCGAGGTGGTGTGCGCGGTGATCGGCCTGACCGAGAGCCGGCCGGGGCTGACCGGGCGGCTGGAGAGGTTCTTCCCCGACGAATTCGGCTCACCGGGGTTCACCTCCGTCAACGGCCTCTATTGGATGTGGCGTCAGATACGGAACTGGTCGGGCATCTACTTCGGTGATGTCCGACCGGCCGTCCGCGCCCGCCGCGCCCGGCGCCGCGACGACCTTGTCTCGCATCTGCTCGACGAAGGCTGCTCCCCGGTCGAGATCCTCGGCGAATGCATCACTTTCGCGGCCGCCGGGATGGTCACCACCCGCGAATTCATCACCCTCGCCGCCTGGCATCTATGCACCGACCCCGGCCTGCGCGACCGCTATCGTGCGGCCGCGGAACCGGAGCGTCTCGCCGTTCTGCACGAGATACTGCGGCTCGAACCCGTTATCGCGCACCTCCGGCGCCGCACCACGGCCCCCGTCGAACTTCCCATCGGCGCCGGGGAATCGGTTGTCGTCGGCGCCGGGGATCTCATCGAGATAGATATCGCGGCCACCAACACCGACCCGGCCGCGGTCGGCGAGCGCCCGCTGGCGGTATGCCCGGGCCGCTCCCGCACCGCCACCGGCGCCCCGGTGCTGTCCTTCGGCGACGGCGCCCACAAATGTCCCGGTGCGACAATCGCGATAGTGGAGACCGATATCTTCCTCCGCAAGCTGCTCGCACTGCCCGGGATCCGTATGCGGACCGCGCCCCGGGCCGGTGCCGACGAAGCGATCGGCGGCTACACCCTCCGCGGCATGATCGTCGAGGTCGAGCGAGGAGCTACGGTGACCGGACCAGGGTGAACAGGAGTCGGTCATGGTGCGGCTGGACCATCTCGTGAACGTGCTGGGCGGTTACGGCGTGCGATTGCGCTGCTGCCCGGTGTCGCGGGCGAGCGTGATCCGCAGTGTCGCGATGTTCGACGCCGCCGGCGGGCAGGACGCGACCGGCGATGTCTTCCTCGCCGTCGGCGCCACCTCCGTCCGCGCGGCGGTCGTGGCGGCACGGGCAGCGAACGCGGTCGCCGTGCTCGTACGCGCGGACGCCGATGCCGTGCGCGCGGAGGCCGGGCCCGACGACGAGGTCGCGGTGCTGGTGGTGGACCCGGCGGTGTCGTGGAGTCAGCTCGCCGGGGTCGTCTACGGACTGGTTCTCGAAGGCCGGGAAACCGCGTCCGGCCGTGGACCCACGGATCTCTTCGCGCTGGCGGACAGCCTCGCGGCCGATATCGACGGCGCGGTGACCATCGAGGATCCGCTCTCCCGCGTCATGGCCCATTCCACGCTGCGCCGACCCGCCGACCGCGCCCTGATCGAAACGGTACTGCGACGGCGGCAACCCGATGCCCTCCGGGAATTGTTCGAGTCCCGGGGTATCTACGCGCGGCTGGAGCGCTCCGACGAGCCCGTGTTCGTGGAGGCCGATACCGAGCACGGCCTCGAGGGGCGCACGGTGGTCGCGGTGCGCGTGGGCCGGGAACTGCTGGGTTCGGTATGGGTGGCCGCCGCGGAGCCGTTGCCGCGGGCCCAGCGGACGGCACTGGTCGACGGTGCCCGGACGGTGGCCCAGCATCTGCTGCGATCACGGGCGAGCGCCGACCTGGAACGCCAGGTGGAATCCGATCTGGTGATCCGGCTGCTGGAAGGCAGCCCCGACGCCGCTACCGTGGCCGGCCGGCTAGGGCTGGCACCGGTACCGCTGCGGGTGGTCGCGGTGCGCGCGCAGATCGCGGACGAACGCCATGCCGGACTGCTGCTCGCCTTCGAACAGGCGACCTTCGGTTTCGGCTGGTCGCGGCCGGGACGCAGCACACTGTCGGACAACACCGTCTACACGATTCTGCCCGGTGAGCGGGTGGAAACGGCACGCGATTGGGTGGCATCCCTGCGCGCCGCGCTCCCGGCCCGGGTGACGGTTTCGGCCGGTATCGGCGGACCGGCCACCGCGACCGATCTGGCCGCCTCCCGCCAGGAGGCGGACGAATGCCTGACCCTGCACGAACAGGGTGACATGGAGAGCGCGGCGCCCGCCTACGACGAATCCTGGGGCGAGATCCTGCTGCAACGGTTACGGACGGCGGCCCGGTCCGGGCGGATTCCGGCGCGCGGGCCGGTCGCGGAGTTGCGCCGATACGACCGCGAACAAGCCACCGATTTCGTCGCGACCCTGCGCGCCTGGCTCGACGCCCAGGGCGACCCGGTCGCCGCCGGCGCCCGGCTGGGGGTTCATCCCAACACCGTCCGCAATCGGCTGCGCAAGATGCGTGAGGTCACCGCGCTCGAACTCGGGGACGCCCGCGCGCGTCTGGCGATGACGATCGACCTCGCCGCCTTCGAATGATCCCGGCCGTTGTGGCATGTGGACAACCCGAACGGGACAGACTGTCCCGTTCCGACATGCGCGTCCGGCCGGCCGCGCGTCACCATGGCGGAGACAGCGCTCGTTCGGCATCGGGAGGTGAGCATGGCACGCGTAACGAGTCGGCTCTGCCGTGAACGAGCCGCACGACTCCGGGCGGGCACTCCGAAACCCCGCTGAACCTCGAACCATTTTCCCATCCGTGGAGCCGGTGTTCGCACAGCCCGGCTCCACGGAGTTCTGCCGCCGGGGCGGCTCCGCTCTCCCTCCGCCGCCCCGGCGACCGAATCCCACCGCTCCCACTCGCTAGGACCGATATGACCACCGGCGCACCCATCTGGCTCACCCAGCAAGCCCACGACCAGCTCCGGTCCGAACTGGCCGAGCTGCTCACCGTCGACGCCACCGGGGGCCACGACACTACCGACCCCGACGACCGGATCACCGCCCGGCACCGGCGCCTGGCCCGGATCGCCCATATCCGGGACCTGCTGACCCACGCGGTATTCGGCGAAGACCCGCCGGACGACGGTATCGCCGAACCCGGCATGGTGCTCACCGTGCGCTACGACGGCCCCGGCGATACCGAGACCTTTCTGCTCGGCGATCGTGACGCGGCGAACGGCGACCTGGAGGTCTACTCCCCGGATTCGCCGCTCGGTGCCGCACTCACCGGCGCGCGCCGCGGCGAACAGCGGACGTACCGGGTGCCCAACGGAGCCGAGATCCGGGTCACCCTCCTGGAAGCGGTTCCGTACAGCCGTACCGTCGCCGATGCCCGATGACCACGCGCGAACGATGGAGCACCGGAATGCGCGCGTCCACCTGTGAGATCACCCTGCTGCAGATCGCGCCGCCCGCGATCGTCGGGGACGACGCGACGATCGCACTCCCGATCCATGCCTGGCTGTCCGCCGGTTTCTGGGATCTGTTCGGCCTGCCCGGCGCCGACAGCGTCCTCGCCGCTCTCGCGTTCGGCACCGAGAGCGCTCCCCGCACCTATCTGGCCCGCGATCGAAGCCGCCCCGCCACCTGGAAACCGGAACGGTTGACGGTGCAGGTGCCCACGACGATCGGCCCCGGGCCGGGTGTGCTGGAGATCTCCGGTCCGATGATTCGACGGCGCCGACGCCTGGTCGAGCACACCACACTGGTGATCGCGCTGGCCACGCCGGCGAAATCCGTTCCGTACCAGAATCTTCCGCAGCATTTGTGGGAAGAGGATCGCTGGCACACGACCGTTCTGGTACCGGAGGGCCGGATGGCGGCCTGAGGCGTGTACCGCGCACTCCGGGGCCGGAACGCGTGTGGCCGCTCGACACTCGTCGCCGTCGACGGTAAGCATGGGCGGGTGGTGAACCGCCGAGACCAGATCAAACGCGTGGCCGCCGGCCTCTTCGTCGAGCGCGGCGTGGCGGGGACCAGCGTCCGGGATATCGCCGAGGGTGTCGGGATGCTGTCCGGCAGCCTCTACCACCATTTCCCGTCCAAGGACGCGATCGCCTTCGCGATCCTGGACGATTTCCTCACCGATCTGAACGAGCGCTACCGGTCGGTGCTCCCGCATGTGAGCGGGATGCGCGAGGAGCTGCGGGCCCTGGTCTATTCGTCGATCGAGGTCGCCGAGGCGCATCCGTACGCGACCGAGATCTACCAGAACGAGAAGGCCTACCACGGGCCCGGCGCGCCGGAGGTCATCGCGGCGGCGGTCCGCGCGGCCCACACCTTCTGGATCGACGCCGCGACCCGGGCCGGTGAATGCGGGGAACTGCGCGCCGGGCTCGACCCGGCCGAGTTCGCGCGGATGCTGCGCGAAGGGGTGTGGTGGTCGATCCGTTTCCACCGCGACCATCTGTCCGAGCGGCGCGACGAGGTGACCGACACCGTTGTGGCGGCCTTCGTCGACGGCGGTGCGGCCGCACCGGCCGGTACCGGCGGCGGTCCGGCGCCGGATACCCGCACCGTCACCGATCGGCTCGACCGGATCGAGCGTCGCCTCGAGGAAATCTCGAAACACCTGATCAGCGAGGCATAGCCGGGGACTTTTCCGAAGGAACTCACGGCAGGCCGTTGACAGCGGAAGTGGCACAGGACACACTCTCAAGCAGTCGCTTGGCTGTGGCCAAGCGTTTGCTCGATTCAGAGGTGTCATATGAGACGTACCCGGATACTTTCCTGGGTGCTGGCCGCGGCTCTGCTGCCAATGGGATGCGCCCAGGTCCAGACCCCGGTGGACGAGTACATCGTCCTCGGTATGGACGAGGATTCGACCGGGCCGGGCGCGTCGTACTCGACGATCGCCGGCGATACCGTGCGCGCCACGGTGGACCGGCTGAACGCTCGGGGCGGCATCGGCGGTAAGCAGGTCCGGCTGGTGGTGGAGAACGACGAGAGCAGCCCGACGAACACGCCGTCGATCATCCGGAAGCTGATCGACCAGGGCGCCGCCGCGATCATCCTCGCGACCGGGAGCGGATCGGCGCTACAGGCCAAACAGATCTCGCAATCGACCGATGTCGTCACGATCGCGCCCACCGCCCTGACCGACGCGGTCGCGGGACCTCCCGGCAACGAGTACGCCTATATGGTCCCCAACCCGCTCGCCCAGTACGCCGATGTGTACTGCGGCGCCTTCGCGGCTCAGGGGAAGAAGCGCCTCGGTGTCCTGGCCGATTCGAGCCCGGCCATCGCCGGAATCCTGGACACGCTCTACCCGAAGCTGCGGGGGTGCATCGATATCGTCGGCACCCAGAAGGCCGCCATCGATACGGCCGATCTCACCGCCGGGGTGAGCCGGCTGCTCGACAGTGACCCCGATGTGGTGCTGGTCGCCAGTGTCGGCGGCACTTTCGAACTCCTCGCACAGAACACGGTGCACCGGCTGGCGCCGGAGTTGCAACGCTTCTCGCTGGCATCCATCGGCAACCAGCCGCAGTCGTGGAAGCTCGCCGCACCCGGTTCGCTCGACGGTCTCGTCTATATGGGCAGCCTCAGTGACGACAACCCGCGTACCGCCGAATTGCAGGCCTGGCTACGAACCGTCAAAGGACCCGGATACTCCCTCACCGCCTACGACGCCCAAGCCTACGACTCGGTGATGCTGCTCGCCCGGGCGATCGAACGCGCCGGCACCCATACCGATCGGCAGCGGCTCAACGAGGCCATGCAGCAGGTCGCCGGCGTTCCGGCCAGTTTCGGCCAGGCACCGCTGACGTTGTCGTTCTCCCCACAGGACCATATCGCTCCGGATTCGGCCTGCGGACTCGTACTCATCGAATTCGGCGCGGACAACACCCCCGCCGGCCCCTGGGACGAGTACCAGCCGGCATGCGCAGCGAAGGGATCCGGCCGATGACCGACCCGCAGCTATGGCTGGCCGGTGCCGAGATCGGCTGTTTCTTCGCGCTGGTCGCCCTGTCGATCTACCTGGTGGTGGTGGGCGCGTCCTTCTTCAATTTCGCCGCCGGTCCGTACGCGATGGTCGCGGCCCTGCTCACCGGATACACCGCCGCGCACTGGGGTGTACCGATACTCGCGGGCGCGGTCCTGGGAATCGCTGCGGCGGTGGCGATCTCACTGGTCACCGAGATCGTCGTGGTGCGGCCGGTACAGCGGCGATCCGGCGGCGCCGAACTGCCTGCCCTGGTCGCGGTGACGGCGACGCTGTTCGCCATCCAGCAACTGGCGGGCACCGTCTTCGGCCGGACACCGGTATCGGTGGACAACCTGCTGCCGCTGCCCGATTTCCGGGTGGGACCGTTATCGGTCCAGGGCACGACGGCGACCGTCATCCTGGTCACCGCGGTGGTGCTGCCGGCCGTGATCCTCTGGTTGCGCCGCACCACCACCGGGCAACTCCTGCGCGCGGTGGGCGACAACCACGAGGCCGCCCGGATGATCGGCGTGAACGTCAACCGGGTGCGGCTGTGGGCGTTCGGACTGTCCGGGGCGATCGCCGGGCTCGCGGGCGTCGTCTTCGCGGCGAAGTCCGGCGCCTATTTCACCAGTGGCCTGTCCTGGACACTCACCGGATTCCTCGCACTGGTGGTCGGCGGTACCGGAAAACCCTGGGCACCGCTGGTCGGCGGGCTCGCACTGGGCTGGATCCAGGTGTTCGGCAGCTTCTACTTCGGCGCCACCGGCAGTTCGATCGCCGTCTTCCTGGTCGCCCTCGTGTTCTTCGCGCTGCGGCCCGAAGGCCTGTTCCAGCGAAAGGTGCGGGTGTGATGGCCACGACCACGATCACGGCGGCGCGGCCCGCCGTCCGCAACATCCTCGGGGAGACGGGTATCTGCCTCGCCGTCGTCGCCGTGGTGCTGCTGTGGATGGGACCCAGTCTGTACCGGCAGGATCTGGTATTCCTGGCCGCCACCTATGCGCTGGTCGCGCTCGGGATGTATCTACCGTTCGTGCTGGCCGGTTCACTGTCCATGGCCTACAGCGCCTATGCGGCCGTCGGCGCGTACGCGGTGGCGTATCTGTCGGTGAAACAGGGACTGTCGCCGTGGTGGGGCTGGCTGGCCGGGATGGCGATCGCCGCCGCGGTCGCCCTCGTACTCGCGATGGCGACCAGGAAGCTGTCGGGTTTCTACCTCGCCGCCGTGACCTTGCTGTTCGCCGTCGCGTTCGAACACTGGCTCGGCGATGCCACCACGATCACCGGTGGGGCGTCGGGTATTTCCGGCATCCCGGTGCCCTCGCTGTTCGGTTGGGAACCGCCGCGTTACGCCCAGGTGGTCGCGGCGATCGTATTCGTCTGCGTCGTCGCGGTTTTCATCGATCGGCTCCGGCGATCGGCCTGGGGACTCGCCCTGTCGGCGGCCCGGGAGAACGGGCCGGCGGTGCAGTCCACCGGTATCTCCCCCACGCATCTGACCGTGGTGGCACTGGCCGCCGGCGCCGCGATCGCCTCCACCGGCGGGGCCCTGTTCACGGTGTCGGTACAGGCGGTGACGCCGGAGACCTTCGGCCTGGATCTGGTCTTCCTCGCGATCTTCATGCCGATCATCGGTGGCCGCGGCTCCGCCTGGGGTGCTCCCCTCGGGGCCCTGATCGTCGTCGGCGTCAGCCTGAACATGCCGGGCTACCAGGGATCGGGCGAACTGCTACTGGCGGTGGTCGTGCTGGTGATCCTGCTGCTGGCGCCCGGCGGCGTCATCGGCTGGACCCGTTCCGCCCTGACCCGGCTCGTACCGTCCCGCACCCGGGACAGGAGGTGACAGTGATGACATCCGACGATTCCACCCTGCTGTCGGTCCGCGGACTGACCAAGCACTACGGCGGCGTCACCGCCGTGCACGAGGTGAGTTTCGACCTGCCCGCGGGCAGCGTCCTCGGCCTGGTCGGACCCAACGGCGCGGGGAAGACCACCCTGGTGGACTGCATCGTGGGCACGCAGTCCCCGAGCGCCGGCACGGTACGGGTGGACGGCCGCACCCTGCCGGCCGGCCCCGCGGCCCGGGCGCGCGCGGGCCTGGCCCGCACCTTCCAGCATCCCCAGCTGGCACTGGAACTCACCCCCGTCGAGAACATCGTCCCCGGTATCGTCGGCCGGTCGATCGGCTCCTACGGGGCCTCCGTCCGCGCGTTCCTGCGCGGACTCGCCGGCGCACCCCGGCAGGTGCTCGATACCGCCGCCGCCGTGGCCGCGGAATACGGCGTCACCACCGACCGGATCCCCACCGGAAGTCTCGGGCTGGGCTCCCAGCGGCTCGTCGAAATCGCCCGGGCCATGGCCGCGCGACCACGAGTGCTGCTGCTGGACGAGCCGTTCGCGGGTTCCGATACCGACGGGATCGCGGCGGTCTCCCGCGCGGTGCGCCGAGTACGCGAGGCCGGGCATTCGGTGGTCCTGGTGGACCACAATGTCGATCTGATCGCCGAACTCGCCGATTCGGTGGTGCTACTGGCCGACGGCGCGGTGGCATTCACCGGCAGCCCGCAGGAATGTATGCGCAGCGACCGGATGCGCGCCGTGTACTTCGGCACCACGAAGGAGGCTCCATGATCACCGTTCACGGGCTCGGCGTCCGCTACGGCAAGGCCGTCGCGGTCCGGGAAGCGACGCTCGAGGCATCGCCGGGGTCGGTCACGGCGATCGTCGGACCCAACGGCGCCGGGAAGTCGAGCCTGCTGTCGGCAGTGTTCGGCAGTACCCCGGCGACCGGAACCGTCACCCTCGGCGACGACGACCTGAGCGCGGCCGCCCCCCGGCAGCGGTTGCGCGCCGGAATCGCGTTCGTCCCGCAGGGACGGCAGTTGTTCCCGCGCCTGACGGTCCGCGAGAATCTGGAGATCGGGGCGCGCCTGCTCGGCGCCCGCAACGATGTCCTCGACACGGCATTCGGCCGGTTTCCGATCCTGCGGACACGGCAGAAGCAGTTCGCCGGAGTGCTGTCCGGTGGCGAGCAGCAGATGTTGCTGCTCGCCCGCGCCCTGCTGGTCCGGCCGCGCGCGTTGCTGCTGGACGAGATGACCACCGGGCTCTCCCCCAGGATCGCCGCGGAGCTGCTCGATCATATTCGCGGCCTGGCGGATTCGGGGATCACCGTGCTCGTCGCCGAACCGGCGCTGCACCGGGTGTCCCGGATCGTCGACCGCGGCCACGTCATGATCCGCGGTTCCCTGTCGGAGCCGAAACACGGTCCCGACGAACTCGACGCCGCCTACCGGGCCTCCATGGGGATGCTCGAGGAAGCTCTGTGATGCCACCCGCGCCCCCGGCCGATCTCACCGCCCTTGCGGACTTCACCGCCGACCCGCACGCCTACACCGGTTACTCCGTCGGCGATCTGGTCCGTCATCGGGCCGCGACCCAACCGCACGAACCCGCCTATATCGACCCGGCCGGTACCACCACCTGGGCCGGCTACGACCACCTCGCCGATCACCTCTGCGCGGCGCTGCGCTCGCTCGGCGATATCGACGCGGTCACGGTGTACCTGCCCGATACCGCGGAATTCCACGCCGCGCTGGTCGGCGCCTACCGGGCGGGCGTTCTCGCCGTCGCCGTCGGGGCCCGGTCCGGGCCCGCGGAGGTCGCGCATCTGATGTCGGCGTCGGGGTCCACCGTCCTGGTGACCGCCGGCGAGAACCGGGGTGTACCGGTCTCGGAGCTGCTGGGCGAGTTACGCAGACGGAATACCCCACCGCGGCATGTGGTGCTGGTCGACGGGACCCGGGTGGATATCGACGCCGCCGCGATCCCCGCATCCGGCCG
This sequence comes from Nocardia sp. NPDC003345, assembly GCF_053589395.1. Lineage (NCBI taxonomy): Bacteria > Bacillati > Actinomycetota > Actinomycetes > Mycobacteriales > Nocardiaceae > Nocardia > Nocardia sp. NPDC003345. The sequence continues at coordinate 4,351 of NZ_JBSFRU010000105.1, read as the reverse complement.
GCCACGGGCGGTCCGCCGATTCACTGTCGACGATGTCTGCCTGCTCAACAGCACCTCCGGCACCACCGGCCGTCCGAAGCTCGTGATGCAGACGCAGCGCCGCTGGAGCACCTTCGCCGCCATCGCCTGCCGCAACGCCGAGATGACCGACGCGGAGGTCGTCGCCGCGTTCGTCCCCGCACCGTTCGGATTCGGGCTGTGGACCTCACATTTCCTGCCCGCGCTGCTCGGCCGGCCCGCACTGGTGATGAGCCGGTTCGACCCGGCGGTGGCGATCGATCTGATGGCCGAGCACCGGGCCACGATCCTCACCTGCGTGAGCACCCAGTTCCGCATGATGCTGCAGACCCCCCACCGCGACCTGGCCCGCGCCGATGCGCTCCGGGTCATGTTCACCGGCGGTGAGGCGGTCCCCTATGCCGAAGCCGAACGGTTCGAACAGGCCACCGGCGCCCTGGTTCTCCAGTTCTACGGCTCCAACGAAACCGGCGCCGCCAGCGCCACCACCGTGCGCGATGATGCCGCCACCCGCCTCGGTACCGGGGGGCGGCTCATCGAGGAGATGAACGTCCGGATCCTCGACGAGGGCACCGGAGGCGGCGAACCGGGAGTCCGCCGCGGGCAGCCGGCGGTCCACGGACCGCTCGTGTCACCCGGTTACTGGAACGACGACGCCGCCAACGCCGAACTCTTCACCGATGACGGCTGGATCCGGCTCGGCGATATCGTGGAGGTCGACGATACCGGCCGATTGCGCGTGGTGGGCCGCCTGGCGGATCTGATCATCCGCGGCGGGAAGAACATCTCCGCCCTGGAGGTGGAGGATTACATCCGCGAGCATCCCGCGGTGGAAATGGTCGCCGCGGTCGGTGTGCCCGATCCGCTGTTCGGTGAACGGCTGTGCGCGGCCGTGACACTGGTCCCGGGAGCCGCCCGGCCGACTCTCACCGAACTGAACGACTGGCTGCGCGATCAGGGCATCACCCGGGAGTACCTGCCGGAACGACTGCGGGTCCTGGACACCATGCCGTTGGCGCCGGGCGGGAAGATCGCCAAGGCGCAGGTGAAGCGGATCGTCGAGACGAGCAGAGGAGAAAGCGATGACCGATAACGCGGCCGGCGGTGATCTCCGCGGGCGCACGGCGATCGTCACCGGCGCCGCCCGGGGGCAGGGTCGCGCCATCGGCCGGGCCCTGGCCCGGCGCGGTGCCACCGTCTGGCTCACCGACCTCTGCGCGCCCGGCGATACCGCCCCCTACCCACTGGCCACCGCGGCCGACCTCACCGAGACGGCCCGGCTGATCGAGGCCGACGGCGGGAGCTGCCGCACCCGGGTACTGGATATCCGCGATTCCGCCGCCGTCACCGCCTGCGCGGACAGTGTGGCCGAACAGTCCGGCGGTATCGATATCCTCGTCACCTGCGCGGGCATCGTCGGATTCGCGCCGGTCACCGAACTCTCGGACGCCGTATGGGCCGATATGCTCGCTACCAACCTCACCGGTACCTTCCACTGCGTCCGGGCGGTTCTCCCCCATATGGTTTCCGGCCGCGGTCGCATCGTCGCCATCTCCTCGATGAGCGGCAGACAGGGCACCCCGAACCTCGCGCACTATTCGGCCTCCAAATGGGGTGTGATCGGGTTCGTCAAGAGCGTCGCGCTCGAATACGCCGAACGCGGTATCACGGCCAACGTTGTCTGCCCCACCAATGTCGACACCCCCATGCTGCACAATCCCGCCCTCTACTCCCTGTTCGCGCCCGACCTCGACAACCCCACCCGCGCCGAGGTCGAAGAGCGGTACGCGCGAATGAGCCCGATGCGGATTCCGTGGTGCCCACCGGAAGCGGTCGCCGACGCGGTCGATCATCTCGTGGGCGAATCCGGGCGGTACGTCACCGGATCGGTGGTCGATGTGGGGTTGGGGGCGGCCGCGCGGATGCCGTGACCGTGGGCCGCGCCGTCCGGCGGAGTTCACCCTCGAATAGTGATGGACGACACACCGAAGGCGCCGCGACACGCCCTGAGATCTCCGGGCCGCAGCACGCAAGACCGTTCTCTTGCAGTAGTTTACGTTCACCAATCGCGCCGGCAGACCCCTGGACAACTCGTTCCCATCGATGGAAACTAGAGCCAACTGCTATGAAACGGGTGGTTCGAATGGTCAGAACACATACGGTTGCCGCCGGGGAAACATTGCCGGCATTGGCATTGCGCTTCTACGGTGACGCGGAACTCTCCCGGCTGATCACCGCCGCCAACGGGCTGGACCCCGATGGATCGGCGGACCCGGCCGATAGCGGCCGACGGCTCATCGTTCCCGATTTCACGAGATACGAGGTCCGCGCCGGAGACACCCTGCCGGAGCTGGCCCTGCGCTTCTACGGCGACGCCTCGCATGCGGCCCTGATCGCCGCCGCCGGCGGGATCACCGATCCCGATACCCTCGATCCCGGACGACATCTCGTCATTCCCGACCTCATCGCATACACCGTTCTCGCCGGGGATACGCTGCCGGAGCTGGCGGCGCGCTTCTACGGCGACACGTCGTTCGCGACGCAGCTCGCGGCAGTCAACGGCATCACCGACTCCGGCACGGTCGAACCCGGGCGGGCGGTGGTCGTATTCGTCGGTCGCAGCAACGGATTCGGCCTGACCATCGTGGACCGTAACGAGAGCGACCCCCGGCTGTGGTACTACCGGTTCCAGACCGCCGCGGTCGGCTGGAACCCCGGCGTCAACGTGCTGCTTCCCGACGATTACCTCACCAGCGGACGTACCTATCCCGTCCTCTACCTCCTCCACGGCGGCGGCGAGGACTTCCGCCAGTTCGACTTCCTCGGCATCCGCGATCTGACCGCCGGCGAACCCATCATCGTGGTGATGCCCGACGGCGGCCGGGCGGGCTGGTACTCCAACCCGGTCAGTTCCTTCGCCGGCCCACGTAACTGGGAGACCTTCCATATCGCCCAGTTACTCCCCTGGATCGACGCGAACTTCCGGACCTATGCCGAAACCGACGGCCGCGCCGTCGCCGGATTCTCGATGGGCGGCTTCGGCGCACTCAAGTACATCGCGAAGTACAGCAGCCTTTTCGCCTCGGTGAGCAGTCATTCCGGCCCGGCGAGCCTGCGCCGCGATTTCGGACTGGTCGTCCATTGGGCCAACCTGTCCTCGGCGGCCGTCGAACTGGGCGGCGGCACGATCTACGGCGCGCCCTTCTGGAATCAGGCCAGGGTCAGCGCGGACAACCCCGTCGAGCGGATCAGCAGGTACCGGACCAAGCGGATCTTCCTGCTCGCCGGTACCAGCCCGGATCCGGTCAACTGGTTCGACAGCGTCAACGAGACCCAGGTCCTCGCGGGCCAGCGGGAGTTCCGCGCCCGTCTCACCGATGCCGCCGTCCCCCACGAAGCACACGAGGTGTCGGGCGGGCACGTCTTCCGTCCCGAATGGTTCACCGAGGACCTCGCCGGCATAATCGCACGCCTTCGTCCCGCCGCCGTCGCCCCGACCGCGGGTGTGCCGGGCGCCGCGTGAAAGGCAGCTCGTGGCGGGCGGCATGGACGAGCCGCCCGCGGCGGGCGCCGGCGCGGCGTTCGGGTTCAGAGGAAGCGGCGGATGGGGCGGACCATGAGTTCGCGCAGATGCTGTCCGAGCGGGCGGCGGTGCCAGCGAGATTCCTCGATGACCACGCTGGAACCGGCGTCGGCGTCGAAATGCTCGTCCAGCGAGGCCGTGAACTGTTCGTCCAGCACCACGAGCATGATCTCCTCGTCGTGATCCAGCGAACGCCGGTTGAAGTTGGTCGAGCCGACCAGCGCGGCCGTTCCGTCGACGGTGATGACCTTCGCGTGCATCATGGTCGGCTGGTATTGCAGGATGCGCACTCCGCAGGCGAGCAGGTCGTTGTAGTAGTGCTGACCTGCCAGCTGGCACACCCGCTTGTCGGTGTACGGGCCCGGTAGCAGGATCTCGACCAGGACCCCGCGGCGCGCGGCCGCGCAGAGCAGTTCGATGAAATAGGCGTCGGGCGCGAAATACGCGGTGGCCAATCGGAGCCGCTGCTCGGCCGATTCGATGACGACCCGCAACAGGGTCTGCATATCCTGCCAGCCGAAACTGGCCGAACCGCGCACCACCTGGACGATCGCGGATCCGTGACTGTCCTGCGGGGTGAATCGGTCGCGCTCGTCGAACAATTCGTCGTGGCATTCGGCCCAGTTCTGTGCGAAGGCCGCCGCGATACCGTCCACGGCCGGCCCTTCGAGCCGCACATGCGTATCGCGCCACTCGCGCTCGTTGCGGGCGTCACCGCACCATTCCTCGGCGATACCCACGCCGCCGGTG
>NZ_JBSFRU010000104.1:0-18100 GCF_053589395.1 Nocardia sp. NPDC003345 | reverse complement strand
ATGTCGCCCCCCCCCCCGCTCGCCCCTGCGGGCGCGCCCCGACGTGCGGGTGGGCCGGGGGGTCGGGGGGCCGGTGGTGCCCGTACCGGGCACCACGCCCACTCTCGACGATCTGCGCGACCATGTGCTGGCCGAACTCGACGCGGTCGCCGCACCGCGCGATTTCGCCCTCGTCGACGAGATCCCGCTGCTCGGCCCGGGTAAACCCGACCGGGCCGGGCTGCGGAGAACGTTGCTCGCCGGTTCGGCGTCCTGATCCGCCGACTCGCGGTTCAGGGTTCGTCGTCGGCGTAGGCGCCGTCGTAGTCGTCACCCAGCGGGACCGCGATCGCCTGTTCGGCCATATCGGCCGGATCGGCCTCCCAGGTGTCCCGGATATCCGCCACGGGCACCGCCGCGTCGGGTACGGGGCGATCGTCGGGGACCGAACGGGGGTCGACATCGCTGTACGGGGCGTCGTCGGGATACGCCGGTGTGGCCTGTTCGGCGCGATCGGCCTCGGACATCTCCTCGAAGGCGCCGAGTTCGGTCGTGCGGGGCGGCTCGTGCTGGGCCATTGCGGCTCCTCTCCTCCGTGTACGCCTCGCCGGGCGACTACCCGCCGAGAGGAAGATCAGTCCAACTGTGTCGAGAATGCCCGCACCGGCCCACTCTGGCAAGTAAGCATCGCGGCCGGTTCGGGCCGCGATCACCGGCGGCGACGAGCGCGGCCGATGAGCACCGCTCCCGCTAGGCTGCGGTGATGGCTACCGCAGCACAATGGATCGAGGGCGCCCGGCCCCGCACTCTGCCGAACGCTATCGCCCCCGTCCTGGCCGGTACCGGCGCCGCCGCCGCGATCGACGGCGCGGTGTGGTGGAAAGCGCTGCTGGCGCTGGGTGTTTCGATGGCGCTCATCATCGGGGTCAACTTCGCCAACGACTACTCCGACGGTATCCGCGGCACCGACGACGACCGGGTCGGCCCGCTGCGGCTGGTCGGTTCGGGCCTGGCCTCGCCGGCGGCGGTACGTGGGGCCGCGGTGGCGTGCCTGGCGGCCGGGGCGGTTCTGGGCCTGATCCTGGCCGCCCTGTCCGCGTGGTGGCTGGTGCTGGTCGGCGCGGTCTGCCTGGCGGGCGCCTGGTTCTACACCGGTGGCAGCAAACCTTACGGTTACAGCGGATTCGGTGAGGTCGCGGTTTTCGTCTTCTTCGGCCTGATCGCGGTGCTCGGCACCCAGTTCGTCCAGGCCGGGCGCATCGATTGGGCCGGAGTGGCCCTCGCGGTCGGGGTGGGATCGTTCTCCAGCGGGGTACTGGTGGCCAACAACCTGCGCGATATCCCCACCGATACCGAAACGGGCAAGACCACCCTCGCGGTGAAACTGGGCGATACCCGGACCCGCACGCTGCATCTGGTGCTGATGGTCATCCCGTTCGTGATGACCCTGGTGCTGGTCGCGCGTACCCCGTGGGCGCTGGCGGGCCTGCTGGCAGTACCGCTGGCGGTCCGCGCGAACACTCCGGTTCGCACGGACCGGTCCGGCCTGGAGCTGATCCCGGCGCTGCGTGATTCGGGCCTGGCCCTGCTGGCCTGGTCCGCGCTCGGCGCCATCGCCCTCTGGCTCGGATAGCCGGCCCGCTCGGCCGCACCACCCGGAAGGCGCCGGCGGTCAGTCTCCGTCGGGAAGGATGATGCCGAGGGCCCAGTTCACGATCGTGATGATGATCGCGCCCAGCAGCGCCGCCCAGAACCCGTCGATCCGCAAGCCGTAGTCGGTGGCCTCGGTGATCCACGCGGTGAGCCACAGCATCAGCGCGTTGATGACCAGCAGGAACAGGCCCAAGGTCACGATCACCAGCGGCAGCGACAGCAGCTGCACGATCGGTTTGACGAAGGCGTTCACGACGGTGAACACCGCCGCCACCGCGAGCAGGACGACGATTTTGGCACCGTTGCCCTGATCCGGTGGGGAGAAGATCTCGATGCCGCCGACCCATAGTGCGGCCAGCCAGATGGCGAATGCGGTGCCGATCAACCGGAGCAGAAGCTGCATGACTCATGCTAAGCACACGGCGGCCGGTCGCGGCGGATCCAGCGGTAATTCCCACTCAGCCCGGGTGTCCGCACCGGGAGCCGGTGCCGGGGCGGACCACGGTTGTCCGGGCCCGCCCTCGGTCAGGCGGCCTGATCCAGCAGCACCTGGACCTGGGACCGCAACCCGTCGAGCCGGTCGGGGCCGCCGAGGATTCCGGTGGTGACCGCGTTGGGCGCCCGGAGCACGGCGAGCAGGATATGACCTGTTTCGATCGTCTTGTCCTTGCGGGCCAGCGCCTCCCGCAGCGAGAGTTCGATGACCTTCTTGGCGCCGGAGTCGAACGGGATATGACCGAACAGGCCGCCCCGCCGCTCCTTGGACTCCCGGGCCGGATGCGCGCGATCGAGCGCGTCGGCGCCGAAGGTCGCCTCCAGGCTTTCCCGGACAGCGTCCAGGTCGATACCGATCGATCGCAGGGCCTCGGCGTCCTCCGGGCCGAGCGGGCGCCCACTCACCTCCTCGGTGAGTTCGTGCAGAGCGCCCGATTCGGTGACCCCGTTCTCCTCCAGCAGCGCCCGCAGCCGGGGTCCGCCCGCTTCGAGCAGGGCGAGCAGTAGATGCTCGACACGGATCTCCGGCGAATGCAGGGCGCGCGCCTGTTCCTGCGCCGCGACCACCACCGAACGCGCGCTCTTGGCGAATCTCTCGAACATCTACCGTCCCCTGTCTTTCCGGTTGTACTTCTGATGAACCGCCTGCTTGCTGACCTCCAGGGCGTCGGCGATGGCCTGCCAGGACCAACCCTGATCCCTGGCGTTGGCCACCTGGATCGCCTCCAGTCGTTCGAGCAGCCTGCGCAACGCCAGGACGGCTCGTAGCCCGACCGCGGGGTCGGGGCTGCCCGCCGCCGCGGCGAGTGTCGTCGCTTCTGTCATACGTCAATTTTGATTGACACTCGGCCGGATGTCAACAAAAATTGACGGCCACTCGCAATCGCCGTGCAAGAGCGACGCAAGAACGGAAGAGCACCGTGAATCCCATGACGAATCACGAATCCGCGGCCGGTCTCGCCATCGAGGCGACCGACCTGGTCAAGGTGTTCGGCACCCAGCGGGCCGTCGACGGAGTGAGCCTGGCCGTACCGACGGGCACGGTCTACGGCGTCCTCGGGCCCAACGGCGCCGGTAAGACCACCACCATCCGGATGCTGGCCACGCTGCTGCGTCCCGACGGTGGTAGCGCACGGGTGTTCGGGCACGATGTGGTCCGGGAACCCTCCACCGTCCGCTCCCTCATCGGGGTGACCGGGCAGTACGCCTCGGTGGACGAGGATCTGACCGCCACCGAGAATCTGATGATCTTCTCCCGGCTCCTCGGGCTGAGCCGGGCGGCGGCCCGGCGCCGAACCGCGGAACTACTGGAGGAGTTCGCCCTCACCGACGCCGCCGACAAGGCCCTGAAGAATTTCTCCGGCGGTATGCGCCGCCGGCTGGACCTCGCGGCCGGGCTCATCGCGACCCCGCCGCTGCTGTTCCTCGACGAGCCCACCACCGGACTCGATCCGCGCACCCGCGCCCAGATGTGGGAAACCATCCGCGGACTGGTGCGGCGCGGCACCACGGTGCTGCTCACCACGCAGTACCTCGACGAGGCCGATCAGCTGGCCGACCGGATCGCGGTGATCGACCGCGGCCGGGTGATCGCCGACGGCACCGCCGACGAACTCAAATCCTCCATCGGCGGCTCCTCCCTGCATCTGACCCTGGCCGACCGCTCCCAGCTCGACCTCGCCCGCCGGGTGCTGGCCGAGGTGCTCGGCACCGAGCCGCAGGCGACCCCGGAGGCCGGCCGGCTCACCGCCGCCCTGCCCGACGCCGGCGACACCACCGATCTGCTGATCGGGTTGCGCGAACGCGGTATCGCCGTCGAGGAGATCAACGTGAGCCGGCCCAGCCTCGACGAGGTGTTCTTCACCCTCACCGGCCATCCGGCCGATACCGAAACCGACCCCGAACGGACCGCAGCATGACCACGACCCTCACCGCCCCGGCGTCCACCGCGGCCCGGCCGGTCCCCCGGACCGCCGACCGCATCGGGCTGCGCCGGACCGTAGAGAACACCTTGACCATGGCCTACCGCGGCCTGCTCAAGATCAAGCACAATCCCGAGCAGCTGTTCGACGTGGTGATCCAGCCGATCATCTTCACCCTGATGTTCACCTACATCTTCGGCGGGGCCATCTCCGGTGATGTGCACAGCTATCTGCCGGTGATCATCCCGGGCATCCTGGTGCAGACCGTGGTGATGACCTCGGTCGTCACCGGTGTGCAGCTCAAGGAGGATATGGAGAAGGGCGTTTTCGACCGTTTCAAATCCCTGCCCATAGCCCGGATCTCGGCGCTGTCGGGCGCGCTCACCGCCGATATGGTGCGCTACGGGATCGCCTCGATCCTGACGCTGGTGATGGGCCTGATCATGGGCTTCCGTCCTGATCCGGCCGGGGTCGTGGCGGCGATCCTGCTCGTGGTGGTCTGCTCGTTCGCGACCAGCTGGATCTGGGCGTTCTTCGGCGTGATCGCCAACAAGGCCGCCGCGGTCCAGGGTTATTCGATGATGGTCATGTTCCCGCTGACCTTCGCTTCCCCGGCCTTCGTCCCCAAGGAGACCATGCCGGGCTGGCTGCAGGCGTTCATCGACGTGAACCCGGTCTCGCATCTGGTGTGGGCCTGCCGGGATCTGATGAACAACGGGCACGCCGGTATGCACGTGGTGTGGTCGCTGGTCGGCGCGGCGGCGATCATCGCCGTCTTCGCCCCGCTCACCGTCCGCGCTTATATGCGCCGGGCCTGAGCGCGCGGGCGGGCTCGGCCGGCGGATCGGTGTCACGCTCAGCCGGCCGGGCCCGCCGTGGCCGCAGGTCCGCGCGCGGCCACTTCCGTCAGCAGTTCCACGATCCGCGCACCCGCGCGACCGCGGTGGTGCCGTTCCACCACCGGCCACGCCGGTCCCAGCCGCGGACGCCACAGATCGTGATGACGTTGCCACCGCATCACGGGAAAATCCTGCCGGGGCACGACCGCGGGCGCCAGCGCGAGCAGCTGCGCTCCGCGGTTGTCCCGTTCGTCCAGGGCCAGCAGCGCCGAACCGAGCGCGCAGGCCACCGTCCCGATCCGGGGCAGGTCCGGTACCTGCTCGAGCGGGTTCGCCGTGAAGACCGCGACAGACGGTACGACATCGGCGACCAGATCCACCCGCCCGGCCAGAACGTGCGCGGCCAGGTTCGCCGAACACATCAGCAGGGTCCCCGGCCCGGGTGCGGATTCCCGGAACGGCCAGCCCATCAGTTCCAGAGCCCGCCGGAAATGCCGCAACCCGGAGTCGGTATCGCCCTCGGCGAGTTCGACTTCGGCCAGCGCCGCCGCGATCATCGCCAGCCGGTGGTTGAACCGGACGCCGGGGTCATCGATGAGATCCGTTCCCCGCGTGCCCGATCCGGACAGTCCCAGCGCCGAGCCGATCTCCCGGCGCGCCCGGGCCGTCTCCCCCAGACCGGCCAGCGAAACCGCCAGATACGAGTGCACCTCCAGGCTCTCCTCATAGGCGTGGATCCGGCGCAGCGACTCGGCCGCGCTTTCGTAGTGCGCCACCGATTCCCGGTAATGCCCGGTCTGCCCGGCAAGGGAGCCCAGATGCTGCGCGACCATCCCCCGGCTCCAGACCTCGGCTTCGCCGTACAACTCGGCTGCCGCCAGCCCGTCGCGCTGTGAGCCGTGGATACGGCCCATGTTCTCCCAGATGTTCGCGCGGGCCACCAGCGCGATCGCCCGGGTCGCGGTATCGGCCGACCGCACACCGCGCGCCAGCAGCCGCGCCATTCCGGTGCCGCGGGCCGGGCACACGAGCATCTGTCCCTGGAACCGGAACGCCTCGCTCATCCCGGTCTCGGCGCGCAGCAGCGCGCGCACGCGCACCCTGATCCGCGCCAGCTCCCGCAGGTTCCGGTTCATGAACGCCATATGCAGGGCGATCAGGGCGTGACCGAGCAATTCCAGTTCGGCGTAGACCCCGTACGGCCGCGCCGGTGGCACGATCTCGGACAGCCGGGGAATCCAGCTCATGAATTCCATATGCGCGCCGTGGACCACCCAGCGCATGGCGACCACCGGGAACACCGCGTACACGGTTTCGCGATCCGCGTCCGCCAAGGCCCGGCGCAGCACGGCCACCAGGTTGTCCAGTTCGACCGCCACCCGCAGCGCGGGTTCGAGCTGGTCGCCGCCGCGCACCTCCGCGGCGACCGCCACCGCGAATTCGCGTGCCCAGCACGCCATCCGCGCATCCACCAGTTCGGCTTCCGATCCGGCGTCGCCGGCCTCGACGAGCTGCTGTTCGCCGAATTCCCGGACCGTTTCCAGCATCCGGTAGCGGACCTGCGGCCACGGGTCGTCACCCTCGGCCTCCGCCTCGACGACGGTGAGCAGCGATTGTGCCACCAGTCCGTCCACAGCGGCCGAGATATCGCCCACCTCCGCGCCGCCGGCTACCGTCTCGGCGGCCGCCAGGGTGAAACCCGCCGGGAAGCGGCACATCCGGCGCAGCGTGATCCGCTGTGCCGGTTCGAGCAGATTCCAGCTCCACGCGATCACCGCGTGCAGGGTGCGATGCCGTTCCGGTGAGGTGCGGTCGCCGGTGCGCAGCAGGGCGAATCGCTGATCGAGGCGCCGTTCGATATCTTCGACGCTCATCGTCCGGACCCGGGCCGCGGCCAGCTCGATCGCCAGCGGCAGCCCGTCCAGCTTGTGGCACAGCCGGGCGACGACCTCCATATCCAGCCGCACCGAAGGCCGCACCGCGCGGGCCCGGGCGGTGAACAGATCGGTGGCGGGAGATCCGGTGGGGTCGATGGCCAGCGGGGCCAGCGGATAGACGGTCTCGGCGGTGATGGCCAGCGGGCTGCGGCTGGTAGTGAGCACGACCAGCTGCGGACAGCTACCCACCAGATCGGCCACCGCCGCCGCGGCCGCGTCGATCAGATGCTCACAGTTGTCCAGCACCAGCAGCATCGGGCGGGCCGACAGCGCGTCACGCAGCCGCCGCGCGGAATCCGGGCGGGGCCGCGAAGGCGGCAACCCACGCTCGCGTCCGGCCTCGCCGAGGCCCATCGCCGTGCCGATCGCGGTCTCGATCTCGAGTGCACCGCCGGCCCCGCCGGACTCCGGACGCAGCGAGGCCAGCTCCACCAGCACCACCGGCAGTTGCGCCGCGACCCGCATCCCGATCGCGTTGGCCAGCCTGGTCTTTCCGGCGCCCCCCGGCCCCAGCACGGTGACAACCCGCGATTCCCGCAGCAGCCGGGCCAGTTCGGCGAGATCGTCATCGCGTCCGAGCAGCGCGTTCGGCGCCGCGCGCACCCCCACCGCCGCGGCGACCGGCGGATTCGCCGGCGGCCGCCCGGAGCTCTGCCGTCCACCGGCCTCGAACCGCCCGCGCAGGATGGCCGTATTCAGCTCGGTGACCGCGACTCCGGGATCGGTGCCCAGCTCGGTGGCGAGACCCGTACGAAGAGTCGCGAAGACGTCGAGCGCCTCGTTGGCCCGCCCGGCGGTCGCGAGCAACCGCATGAGGGTGCGGGCGGTCGTCTCGTCCAGGGGCCGGGCCCGCATCCGGGCGCGGCCCAGCGCTATCGCGCCCTCGAGGTCGCCGAGCGCCTCCCGGGCGGCCAGGTCGATATCGTCGAGCGCCTCGGCGTGCTCGGCAGCCAGACCGGCGAGTTCGGCGGCGAGTGGGCCGGCGGGCATATCCGCGCCCGGTTCACCGGACCACAGCGCCCGCGCCCGCGCCACGGCGGCCCGCGCCGTACCCGGTTCGCCGCGCTGCAGTTGCGCGCGCGCCAGCCGGACCAGTTCGGCCACCGCGGTCAGATCCACCTGGCCGGGACGCAGCGCCAGCCGGTAACCCCCTGGCCCGGCCTCCAATACGCCGTCGGGCAGCGCGGCACGCAACCGGGAGACCTGTGTATGCAGGGCGTTCATCGGCGCCCGCGGCGGGTCCTCGCCCCAGACGTCCTCGATCAGGGCCGCCGCGGTGCGGGTCCGGCCCGGCCGCAACGCCAGCGCCACCAGCAGCGAGCGCGCCCGGGCGCCCGGGACCGCCACCAGTTCGGTCTCGCGGCGCAGCGCGATCCGGCCCAGCACGGCGACGACGAGCGACTCGCCCGCCGGCACCGGATTCAGCAGAGAAGGACCGTCCGAGCGGCCCGGATCGCGCTCCATACCGCAGCCATCGTATGCGCTGCGCACCACTGGCAGCGCACCGCCGCGGCCCGGCGGCATACGGCCGCGCGGTGGCCTCTCAGCCGGGCCAGCGCCCGGTAGCGAAGAACTCGTCGAGGACCGCGGTCGGACTGTCCAGATCCCAGCCCTGGTCCGCGATCCAGTCGTCGCTGTAGTACGTGCCCGCGTACCGCTCGCCCCCGTCGCAGAGCAGGGTGACGACGCTGCCGCTGCGCCCGGCGGCGAGCATTTCCGCGATCAGCGCGCACGCACCCCAGAAATTCGTACCGGTGGAGCCACCGACCCGCCGGCCCAGCCCCCGGCTCGCGAACCGGGCGGCCGCGATAGAGGCCGGATCCGGTACCTGGAGCATCCGATCGACTACTTCCGGCACGAACGACGGTTCCACCCGGGGCCGCCCGATGCCCTCGATACGCGAGGGCATACCGGTCGCGTAATCGCCCGCGCCGGTCTCGTAGGCGCCGAAGAACGCCGAATTATCGGGATCCACCACGGCCAGCCCGGTGCGGTGCCGCCGGTAGCGTAGATAGCGGCCGATGGTGGCGCTCGTACCGCCGGTACCGGCCCCCACCACGATCCACTCCGGTACCGGATGGGTTTCCAGTCGCAACTGTTCGAAGATCGACTCGGCGATATTGTTGTTGCCCCGCCAGTCGGTGGCGCGTTCGGCGTTGGTGAACTGGTCGAGGTAGTGCCCGCCGCACTCCGCGGCCAGCCGGGCCGCCTCGGTGTACATATCCGGCGGGCGTCGCACATAGTGGCACCGGCCGCCCTGTGCCTCGATCAGTGCGATCTTCTGCGGTGAGGTGGACGCCGGTACCACCGCCACGAAATCCAGCCCGAGCAACTGGGCGAAATATGCCTCGCTCACCGCGGTCGAGCCCGAGGACGCCTCCACGATCGTGGTGCCCTCGGTGATCCAGCCGTTACAGAGGGCGTACAGGAACAGCGATCGGGCCAGGCGGTGTTTGAGGCTGCCGGTGATATGGGTGGATTCGTCCTTGAGGTACAGCTGTATGTTCCAGTCGGCCGGCAGCGGATAGCGCAGTAGATGGGTGTCGGCGCTGCGCTGGGCGTCGGCGTCGATGAGCCGCACCGCCTCGTCGGCCCAGCTCCGCGGGGCCCCGCGCGTGCAGGACTTCACTCCGCGCCGCCGCTGCCCGATCCCTTCGGGCCCGATTTCCGACGGGCCGTCTCCTCGCCGGTCTCGGTACCGGCCGGTTCACCGGTGGTATCGCCCCGCAACCGGGCCCGGAGCTGCGCCTTGTCGCGACGCCGGCGATCGTCGACCGCCGCGATATCGGAGTTCACCCGCACCCGCAGGCTCTTGAACAGGGTGAGCGACAGCGGCATGGCGATCACGATCGCGAAGAGCACGGCCACCAGCAGCGGCACCTCCACGCCGACAACCCGCGCGCCGACCATGATCACCGCCGCGAGTACGGCGACCAGAACCAGCCGCGCCAGGGTGTAGAGCGCCAGGTTGCCGGCCAGCCGGCGGCCCGGCGACGCCCCGGGCCGGGGGGTGGACTGTTCCTCGGATGGGTTCGCGTCACTCACCTGACCAGCGTAAGCGACTTCGGATAGGGGTCACCCGGGTGTATCCGTTTTGTCCATTACTTCCCCTTTACCAACAGTAGGTGGTTCGAGTACCCGGGCATATCGGTGCCACTATGTCGGAATCCGATGAGAAAACGTGACGAAACAGAAAGGTTTGCCATGACCGCGATTGCCGTCGGGGCCCAGGAGAACCTGCTGACCCCCGGCCAGGTTGCCGCCCTGTTCCACGTAGACCCCAAGACCGTCACCCGCTGGGCACATGCGGGGCGGCTGGGTTCCCTGCGCACCCCGGGCGGCCATCGCAGGTTCCGCGAATCGGAGGTGATGCGGTTGCTCGAATCGCTCACCACCGAGGCGACCGTGCACGGCTGAGACCGGCCCACGCGGCAGTGCAACCTCGCAGGGCGCCACGCCGCCCGCGGCCGGGATCGTCCGGTCCCGGCCCCTGCCGACGGCCGCGATCACCGGCAGTCGGCGCGGAGGGTTAACCTCGATAGAGGAGGTGAGCCACGTGATCTACCTGTTGGCACTCGTCGCGATCGTGGTGATCGCGGTGCTGTGCTGGAAGGCATTCGGCCCCGGGAGTTCCCCCGCGCCGGGGACGGGTCGAAATCGGGTCGTAGGGCCCGATGACGATCCCGAATTCCTCTGGCGTATCTCACGCCAGCGCAATCACCGGGACGGCGATTCCGAATCCACAGAATCCTGATCGCCGGGGCCCGGATAACTTATTGTCCGGGCCATTTCGGTCGGGCGTCCGACCGGATCTAATCGGCGGTGCTGTCGAGCTGCGGCAGGCCTTCCACCGCCCGCAATTTATCGGCCACCCCGGCGAGGCGGTCGAGCGCATCGGCGGGTAATCCCACCGCGGTACGGACCAGTCTGACCAGGGAGTCGGGCTCCAAACCGCAGATCAGCGCCTCATTCGTGGCCTCCGTGGTGCGGCAATTCACCTCGCCGCCCGTATCCGAACTGAAACTATCCGAATCCACTGCCGCTCTCCTCGCTGTTCGACGCGTTTTACCGCGTGGTGGAGGGGAAATGACCGGTCTCACTCGATTACCAGCGCATCGAGTCACAAACAGTTCAGCAATTACCCGACCGAACAATAGCAACCGCGCATTGCGGGGGCATAACGATCATTGCGACGGTAAGAAAACCGCGTGGATCAGCTCAGCCCGGAGTAGCTGTGCAGCCCCGAGACCACCAGGTTGATGATGAACAGGTTGAACAGCATCGCCACGAATCCGGCCACATTGATCCACGCCGCGCGTGTGTCGCGCCAGCCCGAGGTGGCCCGGGCGTGCAGATACGCGGCGTAGAGAACCCATGCGATGAACGAGCAGGTCTCCTTGGGATCCCAGCCCCAGAACCGGCCCCAGGCCGCCTCGGCCCAGATCGCGCCGAGAATGACGCCCGCGCCGAACAGCGGGAAGCCGATGATCGTGGTGCGGTAGGCCAGCCGGTCCAGGGTGCGGGCGTCCGGCAGCCGGCGCGCGATCGCGCCCAGCACGTTCCGTGATTCCGCCCCCTCGGGCTGCCGCAGCCGGTACAGGAACAGCAGGCTGGCGACACCGGAGACCAGGAACACGCCGCTGCCGATACTGACGATGGTCACGTGCAGCGGCAACCAGAACGAGCGCAGCGCGGGAACCACCGGCGCCGCGTCGGCGTAGAGCACGGTGCCGCCCAGGAACATCAGGATCAGCAGCGGAGCCAGCAGGAACGCCCACATTCCCCGATAGCGCTCCTCGCGCATGAACACGAGCCCGACCAGCGCCGCTGTCGCGGTGGCCATGGATACGAACTCGTACATATTGCCGAGCGGGAAGC
Organism: Nocardia sp. NPDC003345; assembly: GCF_053589395.1. NCBI lineage: Bacteria > Bacillati > Actinomycetota > Actinomycetes > Mycobacteriales > Nocardiaceae > Nocardia > Nocardia sp. NPDC003345. Next base: position 6,397 of record NZ_JBSFRU010000104.1, on the reverse strand, counting down.
GGCCGGTCGCGAATCCGCGCAGCACGATCGAGGCGATGTGCAGGCCCACGGCCACGAACAGGACCGAGAACGCGATATTGCCGAGCCGTTGCGACAGCGGCGGGCGCGGTGTCTCGTGGACTCGGCCGGGGGTATCGCTACCGGCGGCGACGCCGCCCGCCGGGACCAGTTCGCGTTCGCTGACCTGTTTGGCGCGGGCCGACGCGTACTGCACGATCAGCAGCACCAGCACCAGCGCGTACACAACGCTCGCCGTTTCGTAGGCGAGATCGCTGTAGCCGGCGAGAGTGGCGTCGATCGGCATCATTCATCTCCCGTGTTCATACTGCGGTGCCCGGTGGAGAACCGCGGTGGCCGAGTGTGGTGCGCATGCTGCCTCCGCGGCACTAGGCCCGGTCGTCCGGCGCGTCCAGCAGCCGGGCCCGGAGGCGATCGAACTCGCCGCCCCAGCCCGCCTGGTCGGTGCGGGCCAGCCCGCCCATCTCTACTACGACGCGTCGTTGGTCCACGGTACCCTCCGGAGTCACCCGCAGCCAGACCCGCCTCCGCGAAACCAGCAGCGAGACCAGCAACCCGCCCATCATCACCAGCGCGCTCACCAGTACCCACTGCTGCGCCGGATCATGCGAGACCTGGATATTGGCGAACTCCTCCGCACCGTCGAACCGCACCTGCGTGCCGTTGGGCAATGTGGTCGATTCGCCCGGCCGCAGATTCACCCGGGCCTCCTTGGAGAGCCGGCCCTGGCGCACCATCTCCTGGTCCAGCGCGAAGATCGACTGCGGCCGGCCGGTATCCAGGCCTGTATCACCGCGATAGATATCCACCGCCACGGCGGGATCGGTCATCCCCGGAAACACCGAGGTCATCAGGGTTCCGTGGAAACTCGCCGTCGGCGCGAACAGACCCTCGATCGCGATCTGGTTCTGCCGGCGCTCGGTATCGCTGGAATACATCCCGCCCGGCGGATCGACTCGCAGCACGCCGCTGGACAGGAAGGTCTGCATATCGTTGGGCTGCCACTGCACCGTCTCGGTGCGGGTTTCGCCGTTGGGGAAGGTCACCGTGAAGGTCGGCGCGTAGCCGTGCCCCTGTAGGTAGACACGATCGCCCTCGACCCGCAGTGGGTGGTTCACCTTGATGGTGGTGTCACGCCAGGTTCCCGATTCCAGATCCGCACCCGCCTGATACGCGATATCGGAGGTGAACATCTCGGCCTGGCCGTTGTCCAGATAGTCGGCGCGGAAATTCTTCACCCGCACGCACATGGGGGTCATACCGGTGCCGTCGTTGACATTGCCGGCCCGGAACGAGTCGAACACCGCGGGCGAAGTGGTGCAGAAACCCGGCCCGTTGTTCGCGATGACGATCACGTTGCCCTCGTAGCCGAAAAGCTTGCCGGCCGCGATCGCCACCAGCAGCCCCACCAGGGCCAGATGGAACACCAGATTGCCCAGTTCGCGGGTGTACCCCTTCTCCGCGGACAGGGTCATCTCGCCGTCGCGCTCACCCGGCCGGACCTCGGTCCGCCAGCCGCGCAACCGGGTCCGCGCCTGCTCGACGACGCTTTCGGGGGTGCCGTCGAGTTCAGCGCTGTGATGGTGCGGCAGCCGGGCCAGGTTGCGCGGCACCCGGACCGGCGGCGTACGCAGCGCCCGGTAATGGTCCACGGTGCGCGGCAGGATGCAGCCCACCAGCGATATGAACAGCAGCACATAGATCGCGGTGAACCAGAAACTGGAGAACACGTCGAACAGCTCGAACCGGTCCATCCATTCGCCCAGTACCGGACGATCGGCGATGTACTGGAGCACCTTCTGCTCGTTGAGGCTGCGCTGCGGCAGCAGTGCACCCGGAATGGCGGCCAGCGCCAGCAGGAACAGCAGCACCAGCGCGGTACGCATGCTGGTGAGCCCGCGCCAGCCGTTGCGGATCACCGCCCGGGCACGGCCGAGCGGGGACTGCCGGGGCGGTAGAGCCGGGGGCGCCTCGGGATGGTCTGTCACGGTCATATCGGCAGTGTCACCTCGGCGACGAAGCCGTCACGCACCCAGCCGACGAACTGATCCCAGGCTCCGGTGACCAGCGCGATCCCGACCGCGACCAGCAAGATTCCGCCGATAACCTGAATCGTGCGGGAATTACGCCGCAACCATCCGACCCCGCGCAGGGCCCCGGCCGAACCGAAGGCCAGCACCACGAACGGCAAACCCAGACCCAGGCAGTAGGCCACGATCAACGCGACCCCGCGCGCGGCCGTGGTGCCCTCCGTTCCGGCCGCCACCGCCATCACCCCGGAGAGGGTGGGCCCGAGGCAGGGAGTCCAGCCGAGGGCGAACACCGCGCCCAGCAGCGGGGCACCCGCGATACCGGCGAGCCGCCGCGGTTCCATCCGGGTATCGCGTTGCAGCGCGGGAATGAGACCGATGAACGCCAAACCCATCACGATGGTGACCACACCGCCCAGCCGCTGCAGCAGCTCACGATTGACGTTGAGGGTCTGGATCAGCCCGAAAACCGTGGCGGTGGCCAATACGAACACCACCGTGAACCCGGCGACGAACAGTCCGGCCGCACCCGCGACCCGGAGCCGGCCGAGGTCCGCGGTCCCGGCGGGAGCCGTGGTTTCCGGATCCGCCGTATCCGGTGCGGTCAGCACCGCCGTCGCGCCACCTCGTGCCGGCTGCCCGGCCCGATCCCGCCGAGCCTGCTCGACGGTCACCGGCGGCGCCTGCGCGCCCACCAGACCCGCCAGATAGGACAGGTAGCCCGGCACCAGCGGCACCACGCACGGTGAAGCGAACGACACCAGACCGGCCAGCAGGCAGGCGCCGAGGGCCAGCAACAGCGGGCCCGTGGCCGCTGTCTGCTGAAATGACTCCCCCACTCCTGCCAGAACCGTCAACGCGAACTACGCTCCGAATCCGCCTCGGTGCTCGCGCGGCGGTCACCGTCGCGGCCACCCGGCGCGGTAGAACCGCGGGCGCCCGACGGCCGCGAACTCGACACCCGCCGATCGCTACCGGGCGTGGTCGCGGGCTGTAGCTCCCACGAACCCAGCGACGATTTCACCAAGACCTCGGCGCGTACTCCGCGCGGCGGGCGGGTTGCCCCGTACCGGCGTACGCCTCGAGACCGAAGACTTCTCATGATGCTCCCTCCGCGGCGATGTTCTGCACCACCGGCATTAGATCTTCAACGAGTAGGGCGCGCAGGAAAACCGCTGCCACCCGGTGGTCCCGATCCAGCACCAATGTGGTGGGAATAACGCTGGTCGGGAAATTTCCACCGAGCGCCAGCAGTGTGCGCATCGACGGGTCGTAGATCGACGGATAACCGATATGGTTGTCGACCACGAAATCACGGGCTTTGTCCTGCTGGAAATCACGGACATTGATCCCGAGGAAAGCGACCCCGAGATCCTTGGTCTGTTCGTAGACCTGTTCGAGCGCGGGCGCTTCGGCGCGGCACGGACCGCACCACTGCCCCCACAGATTCACCACGACCACCTGGCCGGGAAAATCGTCCACCGAAATCGTCTCGCCGTCATCGGACATCAGATCCGGACCCGAGAGTTTCCCGATGGTGCCGCGCGAGGACGGCGGATCATAGAAGATATCGGTCTGCCCACCCGGCGACACGAATTCGAAAGTGCCGCCCGTGGCGACCGCGTCGGATCCGGTGGAACACGCGGACAACACCACCACGCACAGCAGCGAAGCGAGCGCCGGTAACAACCGGCTCCCGGCCGAAAGGGCCGATCTCATGCGCCGTGCACTGTCGGGTCCGAGGCACCGGCGGGCTCGGAGTAGACGATATCGACCAGGGTGTCGCCCCGATACACCAGCGAGGTCAGCGAAGCCAGGCCGCACTGCCGGGACCGGGGGTCGTGCCAGAGCCGCTGCCCCTGCAGGAACCGGCGCAGCGTCCAGACCGGCAGCTGATGGGAGACGAGCACCGCTTCCCGGCCGGCCGATTCCACCCGTGCCTTGTTCACCGCGGCCAGCATCCGGTGCGCGATCTGCAGATACGGTTCGCCCCAGGACGGGGTGAAGGGATCCCGCAGTTTCCACCAGTGGCGGGGTTTACGCAGGGCACCGTCGCCCACCGACACCCGCAGCCCCTCGAAGGTGTTGCCGGCCTCGATGAGGTTCTCGTCGGTGCGCACGGTGAGCCCGTGCCGGCCCGCGATCGGATCCGCGGTCTCCTGCGCCCGCTGCAGCGGTGAGGCGATGACCATCGCGATATCGTGATCGGCCAGCGACCGCGCGACCGCGCCCGCCTGGGCCCGTCCGGCGACCGAGAGCCCGAAACCCGGCAGCCGCCCGTACAGGATGCCGCGCGGGTTGTGCACCTCACCGTGGCGCAGCACATGCACGATGGTTTCCACCGATCCCGCTTCCGCCACACCGTCACCCGGCAGGCGCGGGGCAGCCGCGACCTCGGCGGCGTCTCCGGTGGTCTCGGCGTCCGGAACCGCCGGCTCGTCGCGGTGGTCCGCCTCGGCCGCTACGTTCTCGTGCTCGGGCCGGCTCACGAGCCGGCTCCGGCGGGCACCGCGCTCGCGGCCGCCTCGGCGGCGGCCGGTAGGGCGGCGGCTATCCGGTCGAAGGCCGCGTCGTCGAGCGCCGCGGAGACGAACCAGGCCTCGAACGCGCTGGGCGGGGCGTAGACCCCGGCGTCCAGCAGAGCGTGGAAGAAGGCCGGATAGCGCCAGGTCTGGGTGGCTTTGACCGTGGTGTAGTCGAGTACCGGAGTATCGGCGAAGAACACGCTCACCATATTGCCCGCGAATTGCACGCGGTGCGCTACCCCCGCGCCGGTGAGCGCATCGGTGAGCAGGATGCCGAGTCGTTCGCTGTTGCGATCCAGCGCCGCGTAGACCTCGTCGTCCGCGGCGCGCAGCGTGGCCAGCCCGGCCGCCACGGCCACCGGGTTACCCGAGAGGGTGCCCGCCTGATACACCGGGCCCAGCGGTGCCAGCCGGTCCATCACATCGGCTCGGCCGCCGAACGCCGCCGCCGGCAGTCCACCGCTCATCACCTTGCCGTAGGTGTAGAGATCGGCGGCGACCGGTTCCAGCCCGTACCAGCCCGACCTGCTCACCCGGAAACCGGTCATCACCTCGTCCATGATGAGCAGCGCGCCGTGGTCGGTGGTGATCCGGCGCAGTCCGGCGTTGAAGTCCGGCAGCGGCGCGACCGCGCCCATGTTCCCGGCCGCGGCCTCGGTGATCACCGCGGCGATCTCACCGGGATGCGCCTCGAACGCGGCGCGGACGGCCCCGAGGTCGTTGTAGGGCAGCACGATGGTGTCGGCGGCCTGCGCTCCGGTGACACCCGGCGAGTTCGGCAGCGCGAAGGTCGCCACTCCCGAGCCCGCTTCCGCGAGCAGGGCGTCGACATGACCGTGATAACACCCGGCGAATTTGATGATCTTGACGCGGCCGGTGTAGCCGCGTGCCAGCCGGACCGCGCTCATGGTGGCCTCGGTGCCCGAGTTCACCAGCCGCACCTTCTGCACCGGGGCCACCCGCTCGACGATCGCCTCGGCCAGCTCCACCTCGGAAGCGGTCGGGGCGCCGAACGACAGACCCGAGCCGGCGGCCTCGCGGACCGCCTCGACCACCGCGGGATGGGCGTGCCCGAGGATCATCGGACCCCACGAGCAGACCAGATCGATGAAATCGTTACCGTCGGCGTCGGTCAGATGGCAGCCGTTCGCCGATGTGATGAACCGCGGCGTGCCTCCCACCGAGCCGAAGGCACGCACCGGGGAATTGACCCCACCGGGAACAACCGCTTCGGCTCGCTGGAAAAGCTGACTGGAGGCCGGCACCGCCGTACCGGCCACGCGCAGAGAACTCACGGCCTCCAGTTTGGCAGCCCCCTCCGAGAGAGTCGACGACAGGGTGGCGCATACGTGATATATACCGCCGGTTCGACACGTACCGAGTCAAATACAGCAGGCCGGCGGCCCGAGTGCGTAGTGTCGTCGCAAACGGAAAAACCTGCGAACCACCGGCCGGGGAGGTCGTCTTGCGTATTGCCATCAGTGGTGCGGCTCTGTCACTGGCCTCGGTCGCGTTCGGCGTCCTCGCCACCTGCCTGGGAGCCGGTAGCGCCGCCGCGGCCGAACCGGTCGTGGACGCCGACAACGGCCGGGCCGGAGTCCGGCTCAACAACCAGGAGACCGCGGCCCTGGCCGCCGGGCCGATCCCGGCGCTGGTCGATCACATCGTCCCGCCCTCGCGCATCGGCGCCGGGCTGAACAGTGAGACCCGCCTCTACCGAGACGAACAGGGCGGCGTCCACGCCTCGCTGCGGCAGGTGATCCTCGAATCGGCCGATAACGACGGTTCGGTCCTCGTGTTCTTCCACGCGCCGGGCGCGGCACA
>NZ_JBSFRU010000103.1:0-18167 GCF_053589395.1 Nocardia sp. NPDC003345 | reverse complement strand
TGTTCGCGTACCAGTTCCTCCCAGGTCGGCATGACCGCGCGGTCGCCGGTCGCGTCGAAGGCGGCGGTGCCCGTCAGGGGGTCGTCGAGTTCGGGGTCGACGATCTCCGGGTTCGACATGGCGTCGAGAACCTCGGTCCTGTCATCGGTACTGGACATATCGGGCACCTCCATCAGGGCGTCCGGCGAAACGGAATCGTTGGCCACCTGGTCGTGGTGTGCGGCTACCTCGAGATCGGGTCCGGGAAACGGTCCGGAGCCGAATTCATCCCGCCCGGGCAGGCGGTACCCGGTCTCTGCTGCCGTACGGCGGGCTCGGGGCAGCTCGGGCAAGGTGGCGGACTCGCGTGCCGCATCGACCATGTGGATGGTGACGACCTCCTGATCGGGACCGAGGCGTAGGCTCGATAGAGCGGCCCGGGTATCGGGCCGTCTTTTACCGGTTACAACGGCGGGTTGGTAGTCCGTTGTTCCCGTTCTGCGCGTTCGATCTGCTGGTCTTGCGTAACCCTCACTCTTCCCTGCGCCGATATGGCCGGGGTGTGGAGATCCTGAGGGACACCTGAGAATGTTGCGACCCACTGCGCCGCGTTTGGCATAACCTCGGGGCGTGGCATCGAACCTGGAGCGAAATCTCGCCTACGTCGAGGAATCCGTCGTGGAGGACGAGGTACTCGTCAACGCCCGCGAACGGGCCACCGAGCTGGGAGCGGCCCCGGTGCCGCCGTCGGTCGGGGCTCTGCTGAGCATGTACGCGCAGCTGCTGGACGCCCGGGCGGTGGTCGAGGTGGGGACCGGTGCCGGGGTCAGCGGATTGTGGTTGCTCGACGGTATGCGCGAGGATGGCACGCTGACCACCATCGATTTCGAACCGGAGCATCAGCGGGCCGCCAAGGAATCCTTCCGGGCCGCCGATATCCCGCTCGCCCGGACCCGGCTCATCAGCGGCCGGGCGCTCGACGTGCTGCCGCGATTGGCGGACGGTGCCTACGACCTGGTCTTCCTGGACGCGGCGACGGTCGAGCAGCCGCAGTATGTGGCCGAGGCGGTGCGGCTGTTGCGGGGCGGCGGGGCGGTGCTGCTGCACAACGCGCTACTCGGCGGCCGGGTACCGGATCCCGCCCATCGTGACGCGGCCACCCAGGCGGTACGCGCGGCCACCCGGTTCGTGGCCGAGGATCCACGACTGACCAGTGTTCTCATTCCGTTGGGCGACGGCCTGCTCTGCGCTTCCAAGGGGTAGTTCGCCCGGCGGGCGAGTAGCTCGCGATTCGCCGTGGGTCGCCGGCCGGGTTTCGCATTGCCTGTCCCGGGTGCCTGGTGGCTGCCGGGCAGGGTCTCGGTTCCAGCCTTCTTTCCCGCCTCTGAGCTGTGGAGATTCGGCGTTTGCGGAATCTTGACGGTGCTACCCCTTGCGTCTTGATTGAACGAGTGTTTAGCGTATTGAACATGCGTTCAAGCGACGATCTGAGTACCCGGGCCCGGATCCGGGACGCGGCACTCGTGCTTTTCGGCGAACAGGGTTTCGGGGTCGGGGTGCGGGCGATCGCCTCCGCCGCGGGCGTCTCGCCGGGGCTGGTCAATCACCATTTCGGGAGCAAGGAGGGGCTGCGCCGGGAATGCGACGACCGCATCCGGGCGGTGATCCGCGAATCCAAGCTGAGTTTCATGGACCGGCCCTCGGCCGGGAATCTGCTCCAGCAACTAGGCGAGATCGACGAATTCGCCCCGGTCATCGCCTATATGGTGCGCAGTTTCCAAGCGGGCGGGGAACTGGCGACCGCGCTCTTCGAGCATATGGTCGAAGACGCCCAGCAATATCTCGAAGCGGGTATCGCCTCCGGAGTCATCCGCCGTCCCCGCGATCTCGCGGCGACGGCCCGCTACATGGCGACCAACAACGGCGGTGGGCTGCTGCTCTTCCTGCAGATGCGGGCCGATGCCGGTGCCGCGACCGACTACCGGCAGGCGTTGCGGGACTACGGACAGCAGATGCTCCTGCCCGCCCTCGAGGTTCTCAGCGAGGGCCTGCTCACCGACTCCTCGATGTACGAGGCGCTCCTCGCCCAGCAGGCGGGATCCGATGTCGAACCGACCGAGCGGGGTTCCCCGGACCCGGCCCGCGCCGGCGATACCGCAGGCGCCTCCGGCCCCCGCTCTCATAACGCATCCGACAAGGAGTTCTGATGACCTCGGCAATACATATCCGGGATCTGCACAAACACTTCGGGCAGGTCCGCGCGCTGGACGGACTGGACCTGGAGGTCGACGAAGGCGAAGTGCACGGGTTCCTCGGACCCAACGGCGCGGGAAAATCCACCACCATCCGGGTGCTGCTGGGACTGCTCGCGCGCACCTCCGGCGAGGTGCGGATGCTGAATCGCGACCCCTGGGCCGACGCGGTGGCCCTGCATCGCGAACTCGCCTACGTCCCGGGTGATGTCACCCTGTGGCCGTCGCTGAGCGGCGGCGAGACCATCGACCTGCTGGCCTCCATGCGCGGCGGTCTGGACCGCGACCGCCGTGCCGAACTGATCGACCGCTTCGAACTCGATCCCCGGAAGAAGGCCCGGACCTACTCCAAGGGCAACCGGCAGAAGGTCGCGCTGGTCTCGGCGTTCTCCTCGCATGCCCGGCTGCTGCTGCTCGACGAACCCACCTCGGGGCTCGATCCGCTGATGGAGCAGGTGTTCCGGGAATGCGTGGCCGAAGCGGCCGCTCGCGGGGCCACCGTGCTGCTGTCCAGCCATATCCTGTCCGAGGTGGAGGCCCTGTGCGAGCGGGTCACCATCATCCGCGCGGGACGCACGGTGGAAAGCGGTGCGCTCTCCGAGATGCGTCATCTGAGCCGGACCTCCATCACCGCCGAACTGACCGGCGATCCGGGGGATATCGCGGCCATCGCCGGTGTCGCGGATGTGAGCCTGCGTGACGGCACTCTGCGCTGCCAGGTCGACGGGGACCACCTCGCGGAACTGATCCGGGTGCTGGGCGATACCGGGGTGCGCAGTCTGGTCAGTCAGCCGCCGACCCTGGAAGAACTGTTCATGCGCCACTACTCGGTGAACGGCCGGGAGTCCGGCGAACTGCAGAAGGTACAGAAATGACCACCGCCGTCGCCGGAAGCGGCCGTCGCGTGTTCGATTCCCCCTCCGCGGGTACCGGGTTCACCGGCACACTGCGGCTACTGCGCCTCTACCTGCGGCGGGACCGGATCGTGGCGCCGCTGTGGATCCTGTTGCTGTCGCTGCCGCTGGGCGGGGTGTATGTCGCCAGTATCGAATCGGTCTATCCGACCGCCGCCGACCGGGCGTCCTTCGCCGCCACGGTGCTGGCCAGCCCGGCCCAGCTGGCCATGTACGGGCCCATCTACAACGATTCCCCCGGCGCTGTGGGTATCTGGAAGGCGGGGATGTTCCATACGCTGATCGCGGTGGCGACCATCCTCACCGTGATCCGGCACACCCGCGCCGAGGAGGAGACCGGGCGCGGTGAGATCCTGTCCGCCACCTCGGTGGGCCGCTACGCCAACCTCACCGCCGCCCTCCTGCTGGCCGGTGGAGGTGCGCTGCTGACCGGTCTGCTCGGCGCGGTGAGCCTGACCGCGAGCGATGTACCCGCCGCCGGGTCGCTGGGCTTCGGCCTGGCCCTGGCGGGTTCGGGCATGGTCTTCGCGGGGGTGGCCGCGGTGACCGCGCAGGTATGCACCGGTGCCCGGCTCGCCCGTGGGCTCGCGTTCACCGTGCTCGCGGTGACCTACACCCTGCGCGCCGTCGGTGACGCGCAGGCCGGTGCCGGGCCGGTGAACCCGCTGACCTGGCTCTCGCCGCAGGGCTGGTCGTTGCAGATCCGGCCGTACGCGGGGGACCGCTGGTGGGTTCTGGTCCTGCATATCGCGCTGCTGGCGGTGCTGCTGGGCGCGGCCTACACGCTGCTGCGGCGCCGCGATATCGGCGCCGGGCTCATCGCCGAACGGCTGGGGCCTCCCGCGGCGGGCCCCGCCCTGGCCGGGCCGCTGGGACTGGCGGCGCGATTGCAGCGCGGTTCGCTACTGGCCTGGACCATCGGTGTCGGGCTGTACGGGCTGGTGATCGGCAGCGTCGTCAACGGAATCGGCGACAGCTTCGCGGAGAACGAGACGCTGCGCGATCTGATCACCCGGATGGGCGGCTCGGATTCGATCGAGGATTCTTTCCTGGGTTACGCCTTCACCCTGCTGGGTGTCGCGGGCGCCGCGTACGCTGTCTCGGCGGCGCTACGGCCGGCCGCTGAGGAGAGCGGCGGTCACGCCGAATCCGTGCTCACCGGCGCGGTCGGCCGGCTGCGGTGGACGGCCTCGCATCTGGTGTTCGCCTTCGGTGGCCCGGTGCTGGTGATGCTCTCGGCCGGTGTGCTGGGCGGTCTGACCTACGGGATCGCCGCCGGCGATATCGCGGGGGAGATGCCCGGCGTGGTGGCCGCGGCGCTGGTGCAACTACCCGCGATCTGGTTCTTCGCCGCGGTGACCGTCGCGCTGTTCGGGCTCGTGCCGCGCTGGGCGGCGGTGGCCTGGGGGCTGCTGGTCGCCGCGGTCGCGGTGTTCCTGCTCGGGTCCATCTCCGGGGCCCCGCAGTGGTTCCGGGATCTGGAACCGTTCAGTCACGCACCGAAACTGCCGGGTTCGGAGTTCACCGTGACCCCGGTGGTGACGGTCGTGGTCATCGCTGCGGTACTGCTGGCGGCCGGGCTGGCCGGTATCCGGGGCCGCGATATGCGCTGACCTCCGCATCGGACGGGCCCGCGCGGAGGCGGGGCACGGTCGTCGCGACACCCTGGCCAGGGAAGTCGCGGCGACCGTGTCGTCCGGCGGGAGGCCGACGCCTCTCAGACCCAGGTGCCCTTGCCGACGGTGACCACACCGCCGTTACTGATGGCGAACCGGTCGCGGTCGCGTTCGAGATCCACCCCGATGATCTCCCCCTCGGACACCATCACGTTCTTGTCCAGGATCGCGCGCCGCACCACCGCGCCCCGGCCGATCCGCACCCCCGGCATCAGCACACTGCCCTCCACGGTGGCGCCCTCGTCGACCAGGACGTTGGCGCTGAGCACCGAATTACGGACGGTGGCCGCGGACAGCAGGCTGCCCGCCCCCACGATCGATTCCTGCGCCAGGCCGCCCCGGGCGAATTTGGCCGGGGGCAGGTTCTCGGCGGCGCCCCGGATCGGCCAGTGCCGGTTGTAGAGGTTGAACACCGGGTTCACCGACACCAGGTCCATATGGGCCTCGTAGAAGGCATCGATGGTGCCGACATCGCGCCAGTACCCGCGATCGCGATCGGTGGCACCGGGAACTTCGTTGACATCGAAATCGTAGACCGCGGCCTGTCCCGCCGAGACCAGCCGCGGAATGATGTCGCCGCCCATATCGTGATCCGAATCGGAATTCTCCGAATCGGCCTTGATCGAATCCACCAGCACCTTGGTGGTGAACACATAGTTGCCCATCGAGGCGAAGGTCGAGTTCGGATCGTCCGGAATACCGGGCGGATGGGCGGGTTTCTCCAGGAATCCGACGATCCGCCCGGATTCGTCGGAATCGATACAGCCGAAGGCGCCGGCTTCGCTGCGCGGCACCCGTATTCCGGCCACGGTGACCCCCGCGCCGGAATCGATGTGATGGGCGACCATCTGCTCGGGATCCATCCGGTACACATGGTCGGCGCCGAACACCACGATGTAATCGGGGTCCTCGTCGTAGATGAGATTCAGCGATTGCATGATGGCGTCCGCGCTGCCGGTGTACCAGCGCGGGCCGAGCCGCTGCTGCGCCGGCACCGGGGTGATGTATTCACCGGCGAAGCCGGATAATCGCCAGGTCTGCGAGATATGGCGGTCCAGGGAATGCGATTTGTACTGGGTCAGTACACACAGCCGCAGGAAACCGGCATTGACGAGATTGCTCAGGACGAAGTCGATGAGGCGGTAGGCGCCGCCGAAGGGAACGGCCGGTTTGGCCCGGTCGGCGGTCAGCGGGAAGAGTCGCTTGCCCTCGCCACCGGCGAGCACGATTCCCAGGACGTGCGGCTGGCTCCTCACAGTGCCAAACCTACCGAACGAGGTGGTCGGGACGTGTTGACCGCTCGGCGTCTACCGTGAATCCGTGAGTTTCGGTTCCAGCGGTCCGGGCGCGGCGCCCGCGGGCGATCCGCTACGGGTGGCCGTGCTCACCCGGGAATATCCGCCGGAGGTCTACGGCGGCGCGGGTGTGCATGTGACGGAATTGGTGGCGCGGCTGCGGCGGATGAGCACCGTGACCGTGCACTGTATGGGCGTGCCGCGGACCGGTGCCCGGGTACACGACCCCGATCCGGCGCTCGACGAGGCCAATCCGGCGCTACGGATGATGTCGGCGCAACTGCGGATGGCCGAGGCGGTGGGCCCGGCGGACCTGGTCCATTCGCACACCTGGTACTCGGGCCTGGCCGGGCATCTGGCCGCCACCCTGTACGGGATTCCGCATGTGGTCACCACCCATTCGCTCGAACCCCGGCGCCCCTGGAAGGCCGAGCAGCTGGGCGGCGGTTACCGGCTGTCGTCGTGGTCGGAGCGCAACGCGCTCGAACACGCGGACGCGGTGATCGCGGTGAGCGACTGGATGCGCCGCGATGTCCTCGACGCCTACCCCACGCTGGATCCGGCGAAGGTCCATGTGGTGCGCAACGGGATCGACGCGCGGGTCTGGCATCCCGGACCCCCGGAACCGGGCAGCCGCCGGATCCTGGACGAACTGGGGGTGCGCCCGGACGGGCCGCTGGCGGTGTTCGTCGGCCGGATCACCCGCCAGAAGGGGGTCGGGCATCTGCTGGCGGCCGCGCGTGCGATCGATCCCGGGATCCAGCTCGTACTGTGCGCCGGCGCCGCGGACACCCCGGAGCTGGAAGCCGAGGTGGCCGCCGCCGTCGCCGGATTGCACCGGGCCCGGGGCAATGTGTTCTGGGTGCGGGAGATGCTGCCCACCGAGCAGATCCGGCAACTGCTCGCGGCGGCCACGGTATTCGTCTGCCCGTCGGTGTACGAACCGCTGGGAATCGTGAACCTGGAGGCGATGGCCTGCGCGACGGCCGTGGTCGCCTCCGAGGTGGGCGGTATTCCGGAGGTGGTCGAGGACGGGCGTACCGGGCGGCTGGTGCGCTTCGACGCCGCGAATCCGGCCGGCTACGAGCGCGCCCTGGCCGCCGCGATCAACGATCTGGCCGGGGACCCGGTGCGCGCGGCCGAATTCGGCGCGGCGGGCCGGCGGCGGGCCCGGGCCGAGTTCGACTGGTACCGGATCGCCGAACAGACCCTCGACGTCTACCGGACGGTCTGCAAGCGCTGACGACTCAGGCCGGGGCCGGGGACGGCCCGGAAGCGATATCGCCGGCCAGCGGGGCGACCGCGCCGATGATCTCGCCGACCGTTTCGTCGTCGACACCGGCCGCCGTCAGGGATTCCGTCAGATGCCCGGCCACCAACTGGAAATGACGCATGGTGATACCGCGGCCCTGATGAACCTGTTTCATCGGCGCGCCGGTGTAGGGCTCCGGGCCGCCGAGGGCGGCCGCGAAGAATTCGACCTGTTTCCCGCGTAACCGGGACATATTGGTGCCAGTGAAGAAGCCGGCCAACTCGTCGTCGGCCAATACCCGGGTGTAGAAATCGGCGACGACGGCTTCCAGCGCCTCGTATCCGCCGATCCGGTCGAAGATCGTGGTGGTGGTTTTCTTCTTGCCGAATGTCGGTATCCGCATGTGTCCAGCACATCAGGGTGCTGTTACCCGTCCATCAGGCCGGTGTCGCGAGCCGATTGCACTGTGTGGCAGCGTGATTGCCCTGACCTCACAGGTGCTGAGGGGTGACGGTGAGGAAGGCGGGCTATCGGGGGCCGCCGAGCGGGGTGTGCACCGCCACGGTCACCGACGCGGTCACCGGGCAGGGATCCGGCAGAGCGGCGATACGATCCGCCGGAGCCGCCGCATGATGCGCCGACGGACCCATCCCGACCAGCGCGGCGATCGCCCCGTGCGAGAGGGACATCGGATACTCCACCGTCGTATCGCCGCGCCGCTCGAACCGCCCGGCCAGCGCCTCCCCGAGGCGGCGGTCCTTGTCGGGGTCGACCGTGACCATCCCGAGCGGATCGATCAGTTCTGCCAGATGGGCCGCCGTGGGGGTGACGACGATATAGCGACCACCGGGTGCCAGCGCCCGGGCGATCGCGTCCGGATTGCGCGGAGCGAACACCGACATGGCGAGCGTGATCGACCCGTCGCGGACCGGCAGTCCGCGCCACGCGTCGGCGACCACGGCCGCCGCGCGCGGGTGCGCGCGGGCGCAGCGCCGGCCGGCCGCCTTGGCCAGATCCAGGGCGATACCCCGGGCCTCCGGCAGTGCGTCCAGGACTCGTGCCGTGTAGTACCCGGTACCGGCGCCGATATCGAGGATTCGTTCGCCGGCCCGGTCGGGGCTCGACGACACAGCGGCCTCCGCGATCGCCGCGGCGATCGGCCCGAAATATCCGGCGCTCTGGAACGCGGATCGCGCGTCCAGCATGGCGGCGGAATCACCCGTGAGCTTGCCGGCGGCGCCGGTGAGCAAACTGACATAACCCTGCCGGGCGATATCGAAACTGTGTCCGCGTTCGCAGCGCAGCACGCGATCCGCGGAAATCAGGCCGCAGCCGCATTCGGGGCAACTCAGTACCTCGGCGGCCGCGGCGAGCGCCGACTCCTCGGCCGGTTGTCTAGCTGGTGACACTCTTCAATTCGTCGCCGAGTGCCGCGGCTTCGTCGGGCGTGAGTTCTACGACCAGACGCCCGCCACCCTCGAGTGGGACCCGCATGACGATCCCACGGCCTTCCTTGGTTGCCTCGAGGGGACCGTCCCCGGTACGGGGCTTCATGGCCGCCATCCTCTGCTCCCTCCAGATCTGCGCGATATGCTGCGCACTTGCTCGGATCTCCAGTTGTCACCAACCGGGCGGTCCGTCTGTGAAGACGACGGACCGCACTCGGTCCATTCTTCCCTATCGCGGCAGCTGGCGGATACTCGACGTCCAAAAGTGACCGGTCAGCCGGTGGTGTCGCCTCCGATATCGACCCAGCATTCGGCGAGATGGTCGTCGACCATCCCGGTGGCCTGCATGAGCGCGTAGGCGGTGGTCGGCCCGACGAAACGGAATCCGCGCCGTTTCAATTCTTTTGCCAGTGCGGTGGATTCGGGTGTGATCGCCGGAATATCGGTGATTTCCCGGGGCCGGGGCCGGGCCGGCGGCGCGAACGACCACAGCAGTTCGTCCAGATCGATATCGAGTTCGCGCGCGGCCCTGGCATTGGCGATACAGGCATCGATTTTGGCGCGATTACGCACTATCCCGGCGTCGGCGAGCAGGCGTTCCCGATCGGAGTCGCCGAATTCGGCGACCCGGTCGATGGCGAATCCGGCGAAGGCCTCGCGAAACGCGGGCCGTTTGCGCAGGATCGTGATCCAGGCGAGCCCCGATTGGAACGCTTCCAGGCACAACCGCTCGAACAGCGCGTCGTTTCCGTGCAGCGGCCGGCCCCATTCCTGATCGTGGTAATCCCGGTAGAGCTGTGAATCGATCGACCACGGGCAACGGATCCGGGTGTCCTGGGTCACTTCCGCTCCGGCTCGTGGTCGGAGGCCGGGATCGCCGCGCGCGCCTCGGCCAATTCGGACTGGAGTTCGTCTATCCGCGCGGCCAGCCGGGCCAGCGCCCAGTCGACCTCCCCGGCCTTGTAGCCGCGCACCACCTGCTGGAACCGCAGTGCCCGCACATCCGCCCCGGCGATCCCCTCGACCGGCAGCACCGTCGCGGTGGTGCCCCCCGGCAGCGGACCCAGCTCCTCCGACCGTCCGAAAAGGGCGCTGGCCAGCAGAAACAGAACTGTGGCCACCAATCCGACGATCAGTACGTACAGCAGCAGGGTGAGCATGGATCGAGTCTAGGTGCGCTCAGAGATGACGGGTGGTGTCGATACCCAGCGACATCCCGGCCAGTCCGCGCCGCCGCACGGCGAGCTTCCCGGCGACCTCGCGCAGGGCGACCGCCGATGGGCTGTCCGGATCACGCAGCACGATCGGGGTGCCCTCGTCGCCGGCTTCGCGCAGCGCCTGCTCGATCGGGATCTGGCCGAGCAGCGGCACCTCGGCCCCCACCGCGCGGGTGAGCCGCTCGGCGACCGCCTGTCCGCCGCCCGAACCGTACAGCTCCATTCGGGAGCCGTCCGGCAGGTCCAGCCAGGACATGTTCTCGACCACACCGGCGATCCGCTGCCGGGTCTGCAGGGCGATCGCGCCCGCGCGCTCGGCCACCTCGGCGGCGGCGATCTGCGGGGTGGTGACCACCAGGATCTCCGCGTTCGGGATCAGCTGGGCGATGGAGATCGCGACATCGCCGGTTCCCGGGGGCAGGTCCAGCAGCAGGACGTCCAGATCACCCCAGAAGACATCGGCGAGGAACTGCTGCAGCGCGCGGTGCAGCATCGGCCCGCGCCACACCACCGGGGTGTTGCCCTGGGTGAACTGCGCGATCGAGATCATCTTCACGTCGTGCGCGATCGGCGGCATGATCATCCGCTCGACCTGGGTGGGCCGGGCATCGGTACCGAGCATGCGCGGAATGGAATGGCCGTAGATATCGGCGTCGAGGACGCCCACCGACAAGCCGCGGTCGGCCAGCGCGGCGGCGAGGTTCACCGTGACGCTGGATTTGCCCACCCCACCCTTACCCGAGGCCACCGCGTAGACACGGGTCAGCGATCCGGGCTGGGCGAACGGGATCACCGGTTCGGCGGAATCGCCCCGCAGTTGTTTGCGCAGTTCGGTGCGCTGCTCGTCGTTCATCACATCGAGATCGACGGAGACCGCTCCGACACCGGGGACATCCGCGACGGCGGTGCTCACTCGCTGCGTGATCTCGGTACGCAGGGGGCAGCCGGCGGTGGTCAGGTACACCTCGACGTGCACATCGCCGTCCGGGGCGACTCGGATGCTCTTGACCATGCCCAGTTCGGTGATCGGTTTGCGGATCTCCGGGTCGTCGACCTTCGCGAGAGCGCCCCGCACCTCCGCTTCCGTTACCACTGGCATACCGCCGATGGTAGTGGCGTCAGATCTTGGGGAGTTCCGCGGGCCGTGGTGCGACCCCCGTGTTGTACGACTGCTCCCAGGCCATCACGTTCGCGACGTAGGCCATGGAGTTGTTGTAGCGCAGGATCGCCCTGGTCTGCTGGGCGGGATCGGACATGTCCAGACCGCCCGAGCACAGGTACTTCCCGGCGGTGAGGGTGGCGTCGTAGTAGTTCTGCGGATCGGAGATACCGTCCCGGTTGCCGTCGCCGGCGAACGCGGTCCAGGTTTCGGGAAGGAACTGCATGGGCCCGACCGCGCGGTCGTAGCCGCCGAAACCGTCGAGCGCGCCGCCGTCCGAATCGTGGATGACGTTGTTGCCCGACAGGCTGCCGTCGAGTACCGGCCCGAAAACGGGGGCGAGCGCGTTGCCGTCGGCGTCGGCCTTGCCGTTGTACATATGGGTGGATTCGACGCGACCAATACCGGCCAGCATCGTCCACGGCATATTGCAGTCGGGATTCTCCTGGGCCAGGATCTGCTCGGCATTGATATAGGCGGCCTCCGCGATACCCGGGATCCCGGACGCGGCGACCGGCAGATCGTTGCGGGCCCGATTCGGGTCCAGCGCGACCGTTTTCACCTCCACCCGGGCCTCGGGTGACTGTTTGGCCATCGCGTGCATCGCCGTATCGGCCACGGCGGCGGGGCCCATCGCCTGAACGGGGCCCGCGCTCAGTTCTTGCATATGCATCGACACCGAGGCCGCCGTGGGGTCGGTGGCCATGGCCGCCGCGGCGTTGGTCGCCACTACTCCGGCCGGTACCAGGCCGGTGAGCGCGATGACCGAACTACGGGTGACAGTGGCCGGTTGCTGCTTACGGTGACGCCCCACGTACTCAAGCCCTTCATCTCAACGCACAACCTTGCGGCCGCGGCCGGTGTCGCCGAACCGTGACCTTCGCTCCTCGAGGATACCGCATCCGAGACCTCTTCGTTACTGCCTCGTGACCAATATTTCTGGCGGAAGTGGGAATAGGGAAAGCCCTGCCGCCCACCGGAACACGGCGAAACCCCGGTCGGAGGCCGGGGTTTCGGCGCTGCCGGCGCGGGTGGGAGCAGTGCGCCCGGCCGGCTTCTCGTCGGCGTGTCTCAGGCGGGTGGGGCGGTGGGCCCGGGCGCCGCCGGAGCCGGTGCGGGCCCCTCGGCGGGAGCGGCCGGGGCGGGCGGCGGGACGTCGGCCCGGGTCGGCGGCGCCGGCGCCGGGAACACCACTACCGGAAGGGGAATGACGAGTCCGCCGGGCAGCGTGATGGACGGTGGCGCGGGAGCCGCGGGGGCGGGAGCCGGAGGCGCGGGCGCGGCCGGGGCGGCCTGCGGTGCCGGGTTGCCGGGTTCGGGTGGCGTCCCCGGTGCGGCCGGCGCGTTCTGTCCCTCGGGGGTGACCGGTGCCGGTCCACGTTCGGGCAACGTCTCGCCCACCTTCGGTGAGCCCGGCGCCGGCGGGCACAGCAGACCGCACGGAATCGGCGGCAGGCCCGGGACCCGGATCATCGGTTCCGGGCGCGGGACCTGAACGGTGGCGGTCGGCGGCGGTGGGGGGACCGCCGTATCGGTCTGTGCCGCCAGCAGATCCGGCGACCCGGGCGGGAGCTGGGTCGGCGCGCTGCCGGGCGGGACCAGATCGGGAGAGACCGTGACCGGTGCGGGCCGGCCGCCGGTGCGGTAGGCGGCCGACCAGCTCAGCACGGTGGCCGCGTAGGACATCGAGTTGTTGTAGCGCAGTACGGCGCGTAGTTCCTGTTGCGGGTCACGCAGATTCAGGCCGCCCGAGCACAGGTACTTGCCGGCGGCCAAGGTCGCGTCGAAGACGTTGTGCGGATCGGCATGACCGTCGGCATTGCCGTCGGCCGCGTAGTGCGCCCAGGTGCCGGGCAGGAACTGCATGGGACCGAGGGCGCGGACGTAACCGCCGTCGGCGGAACGGATGACCTCGTTGCCGGGCAGGGTGCCGTCCAGCGCGGGGCCGAAAATGGGTGGATTGGTGGTTCCGGCCGCGTCGGTGCGCCCGTTGCTCGCGTGCCCCGACTCGATCCGGCCGATGCCGGCGAGCAGATTCCAGGTGACCCCGCAGCCGGGGGCCGAGGTCTGCAGCGCCAGTTCGGCGTTGCGGTAGGCGGCCAGCACGATCTCCGGAATGCCCAGTACCCCGTTGCCGCCCGGCAGGGTGAGGGTCTGCAGCGGGACCGTGCCCGCGAACGGTGCCGTACCCAGCGGTGACAGGGCGCGCAGTTTGCGTGGTGTGGTGGGCTCCGCGGGCAGGATTCCGAGTGTCTGGGTCACTGGGGCATCGGGGTCGGCCGTTCGGTCGCCGACCCGGTTCGCGTTCACCGCCAGTCTCGTCCCGGTAGCTTCCGGTGGTGTCGACGAGAAGGTGGTGTGTGCTGCTGAACCGCTGGCTACCAGGCCCGCCATGACGAGAGCCGACATTGCCACAGGGGTAGGTATCCGCATCCGGCTCCACCATTCCTCTATGTCACGGGTGAGCGACCGTCTCGGACATTCCCGGATGGCGCGCTCGGGACAACGTGATCCAGGTTACCTACCGGTCAGGAGCATATTGTGGATTTCCGGTCAATCGTCCGCGAGAGGCGGTGAAACCGAGTCCGTAACCGGCTTGTGACCGGAGGTTTTCTTGCGTTTCGGCTTCGTTGCTTTGTCCGGGCCGCGCGTCGGACCCACACCCGCCGCACCCTCGACGCGATCGAGGGCGTCGCGGATCTCGTCGAGTTCGCGGCGAAGGTAATCGCGGGTGGCGACCTCGCCCACCGCCAGCCGCAGCGCCGCCAATTCGCGCGCCAGGAACTCGGTGTCGGCCTTGGTCTGCGCCGCCCGCAGCCGGTCTTCCTCGAGTGAGACCCGGTCGCGGTTGTCCTGCCGGTTCTGTGCCAGCAGGATCAGCGGCGCGGCATAGGCGGCCTGGGTGGAGAAGGCCAGATTCAGCAGGATGAACGGATAGGGGTCCCAGCGCAGCGCGACCACGAAGATGTTCAGGATGATCCAGACGATCACCACCACCGTCTGCAGCGCCAGATAGCGCCCGGTGCCCAGGAACCGGGCGATCCGTTCGCTGCCGCGGGCCAGCGCCTCGGCATCCCAGTCGAATCGGAACCTGCCCTCCACGGGGGTTTCCAGCCGCTGCCGCGCCGAGGACGTGGTTCGCCCGGCGGTGCCCTTCTCGGTCGTCACGGGCGTACACCCTCGTACAGTTGCTCGTCCTCACGCCAATCCCGGGGCAGCAGGTGATCGAGCAGATCGTCCACGCTCACCGCGCCCAGCAGATGGCCCTGTTCGTCCACCACCGGCCCGCACACCAGGTTGTAGCTGGCGAAATACCGGGTCACCGCGGACAGCGGCAGATCGGGGCGCAGCGCACCGAGATCGGTATCGAGGATGCCGCCCACCAGATGCGCCGGGGGCTCACGCAACAGCTGCTGCAGATGCACGCAGCCGAGATAGCGGCCGGTGGGTGTCGCGGTGGGCGGGCGCACCACGAACACCATCGAGGCCAGGGCGGGGGTGAGATCCGGATCGCGTACCCGGGCCAGGGCCTCCGCCACGGTCGTCGCCGGGGTCAGGATCACCGGCTCCGGCGTCATCAGACCACCCGCGGTATCGGGGGAGTGCTCGAGCAACCTGCGCACCGGCTCGGACTCCTGCGGATCCATCAGGGTCAGCAGCGATTCGGCCTCGTTCTCCGGCAAGCCGCCGAGCAGATCGGCGGCATCGTCGGGATCCATGGCCTCCAGCACATCGGCGGCCCGGCCGACCTCGAGCTGGCCGAGCAGTTCCACCTGATCGTCGCCGGACAGTTCCTGCACCACATCGGCGAGCCGTTCGTCGTCGAGGGCCACGGCCACCTCCAGGCGGCGTTTGGCCGGAAGCTCGCGCAGCATATGCGCCACGTCCGCGGCGCGCTGACCCTCGAACTGCTCCAGCAGCGCGCTGACATCCTGGCCGGGGCGCCCGATTTCGTACGGGGTGAGCCCGTCCACCCGGGCCCAGTCCACCACATGCACGGTGCGCCGCCGGCCCAGCCGCCGGTGCCCGCGCACGGCCACCCGGGCGACCCGCCAATCCCGGGTGCGGGTCAGCGCTATCCCGAGGTCCACGACGAAAACGTCCACCCCGGCCAGATCGGGCAGATCCGGATCGTCCACCCGCACCGAGGAGTCCACGATCTGCGCCATGGCCAGCAGTTCGCCCGGCCGCTGGGCGAACCGGCGCAGACTCACGGTGCCGGTGTTCAGATTGACCGAACCGGGTTCGATGGCGGTGACCCGCAGCATCGGCACGAAGATCCGGCGCCGGGTCGGCAACTCCACCACCAGCCCGTGCACCCGCGGCTCCTGCCGGTCGTAGCGGACGGCCACCACGACGTCACGGACCCGGCCGATAGACTCACCGTCCGGCCCCAGCACCGCCAGGCCGGTCAGCCTGGCGATATACACCCTGGTAGCTGCCATGACTGCCAGGCTAGATGTTCCGGGGCCGGACCGGGCCGACCACAGGAGTGTTCATGAAGCCGCGCCGTTCCGTGCTCGCCGTGCCGGGCAGCAACCCGAAGATGATCGCCAAGGCCAAGGGCCTGCCGGTCGACGAGATCTTCCTGGACCTCGAGGACGCCGTGGCGCCCGGCGCCAAAGCGGCCGCCCGCGCCAATATCGTGGCCGCGCTCAACGACTCCGGCTGGGGGGAGCAGCTGCGGGTGGTGCGCGTCAACGACTGGACCACCCAGTGGACCTACGCCGATGTGATCTCGGTGGTGGACGGCGCCGGTACCGCGCTCGACGCCATCCTGCTCCCCAAGGTGACCGACGCCGGGCAGGTCCGCGCCCTGGATCTGCTGCTGAGCCAGCTGGAGCGGGCCAACGGTCTCGAACCCGGCCGGATCGGGATCGAACCGCAGATCGAGAACGCGCTGGGCCTGCGCAATATCGACGAGATCGCCACCGCGAGCCCGCGGGTGCAGACCCTGGTCTTCGGCCCGGCCGATTTCATGGCGAGTATCAATATGCGCACGCTGGTGGTCGGCGAACAGCCGGAGGGCTACGACACCGGCGACGCCTACCACCACATCCTGATGACCATCCTGCTCACCGCCCGCGCCCACGGGCTGCAGGCCATCGACGGGCCCTACCTCCAGATCCGCGATATCGACGGTTTCCGGCGCGCGGCCGGGCGCACCGCCGCACTGGGCTTCGACGGCAAATGGGTCCTGCACCCGGGCCAGGTGGATGCCGCCAACGAGATCTTCAGCCCCCGGCAGTCCGATTACGACCACGCGGAACTCATCCTGGACGCCTACGCCTATCACACCTCCGAGGACGGCGGCGCGTGCGGCGCGGTGATGCTCGGCGACGAGATGATCGACGAGGCGAGCGCGAAAATGGCGGTCGTGATCGCGGAAAAGGGCCGCGCGGCAGGTATGAAACGCACCACCACCTTCACCCCACCGGAATAACGGGCGGCCGGGGGTTCGGACACGATTTGTCCGGATGCGCCACAATCTAGGTATGACGAACCCATTAGGGAGCTCGAATCGCGGTCGACAGGGGCTGCCGACGCCGCCTTCGGGGTGGCCGATCGGTTCGTACCCGACCTATGCCGAGGCGCAGCGCGCCGTGGACCATCTGGCCGATAATCAGTTCCCCGTCCAGAACGTCACCATCGTCGGCGTCGATCTCATGCAGGTCGAACGGGTGCTCTACCGGTTGAACTGGGGGAAGGTGATCGGCGGGGGTGTGGTGTCGGGCGCCTGGCTGGGCCTTTTCCTGGGCCTGCTGCTGAGCCTGTTCACGACCAACGGGATGGCCGGTCCGCTGCTGGTCGGCCTGGTCGGCGGCATCATCTTCGGGGTCATCTCCACCACGATCCCGTACGCCGCGACCCGCGGTCAGCGCGATTTCGCGTCGACCATGCAACTGGTGGCCGGCCGCTACGACGTACTGTGCGATCCGAAGACCGCCGAGCAGGCGCGTGATCTGCTGGCCAAGCTGGCGATCTGACGGATGGATGTGATCGAACGGGTCCGGTCGGCGGTGGCCGGTCATTTCGATATCGACGTGGCGGCCGTGGACACCGCGTCGGTGACCTTTCTCGGGCTGGAACCGATCGAGATCCTGCGCATCCCCGGTGACGGGGTGGTGCACTACGCGACGGTGGGCGGATCCCGCCATCCGATGGGCGATCCCACCGCGGTGACGGCGGACCCGGTGCGGGGGCCGCGCGCGGAGCTGGTGCTCACCGTGCGGGCGGGCGCGGGGTCGGGTTCCGGCGTCGCGAAATCGCTGGGCGTCCTGGCCGCTTCGCCCGCGGTCGAAGGCGTTGTGCTCCAGGCCGACGCGCTACTGGATCTGGGGGAACCGATCTGGCAGGCCGCGCCGTTCACCGCGGTGCTGCTGGGGCCGGGTGGGATTCCGGAGATCGAACTGCCCGAACCGGCCGATCCGGTGCGGTATTTCGCCGCGACCCCGGTCACGGCCACCGAGGCGGCGTGGGTGCGGGTGCGCGGGGCGCAGGCGCTACGCGATGCGTGGACCGAAGCGGGTATCGATGTGCTGGACCCCGGCCGCGGTGCGGCGTCGCTGTGACGGCCGCGGTGCGGCGTCGCTGTGACCGCTAAAGCCAGTTGTTGCGCCGGAACAGCATCATCAGCAGGCCACAGATTCCGGCGATGAGCAGCAACGCCACCGGATAACCCCAGGTCGTCTTCAGTTCGGGCATATGCTCGAAATTCATGCCGTAGATCCCGGCGATCATCGTGGGGACCGCCGCGATCGCCACCCAGGCGGAGATCTTGCGCATATCGGTGTTCTGCTGAACGGTGATCTTCGCCAGTGCCGCGTTGATGAGCGCACTGAGGGAGTCGTCGAAATCGGTGATGCGATCGGAGACAGCCGTGTGATGGTCGGCGACATCGCGCAGATAACGCCGGATCTCGGGGTCCAGCGGCAGTTCTTCGTTACGCACCAGGATGTCCAGCGGCATATCCAG
>NZ_JBSFRU010000102.1:0-18240 GCF_053589395.1 Nocardia sp. NPDC003345 | reverse complement strand
GGCACCGACGATACTGGTGACCGTGCGCGCGTGGTTCCATGCTGTCCAAGTCGACAGGAACGCCTGCCATTCGCGTGCGGCATCGGCCACCGACAGGCCATCGGGGTTCACGGTGTCCAGGTGGTTGTTGAGGGGAACGTTGAAAGCCATCGTGATGACGGCACCGAGTAGTACGAAGATCACGCCGGCCAAGACCCACCAGGTGCCGGGCTGATTCAGTCGCATCACCGCCATCACGCCGACCACGAGCGCCAGGAGGGTCGCGCTGAAGTACCCCAGCAGGAATGCCGGGCTGGTGTTCGCTTGGGCGTTGATACCGCGCATCGCGGTGATGGCATCGACCGGGCCGGTGCGGTCCAGACCGTGCATGACAGAAGTGGAGAACGCGTAGTTCATTCCGCCGACACCGGCGCTTGCCAGAGCCGTGAGGGAGACCAGAACCGCGAAGGAACCTGTGTTCATGACCGGAAGTCAACCGGAGACCGTGCACGGCATACAGCATTCACAGTCTCGACTCCATACGCGTGCGTCTACGCGGTCCCGGAAGGTCTCGGTACGTCCCGACCGTGGAACCCACGGTCTGAAATGGCTGCCCCACAGGGGCATCGGGTAGATTTCCAGGCACGACCGACGCGCCGTCTGGCGTGGGTCGAGATCTGGGGGGGTCGATATGAGGCGCCGACGTACCAGACCCGCGCTGCTCGTCGCCGTTGCCGCCGCGCTGTTCGCCGCATCCGTCACAGTGTTCGGTGCCGGCAACGGTGCTGCCGACAGCGGCGATCCGATCGCCGACTCCGGAAAGCTACTCGCCGATCCGGTCTCGCCGAACGGCTCGCGAATTGTCGCGAGCAGAGTCGACGGCCGCAGCCTGACCATGCTGGTCCACTCCGCGGCGATGGACGAGAACATCACCGTCCGGGTGCAGCGCCCCCGCGACGCCTCACAGCCCCGGCCGGTGCTCTACCTCGTCAACGGCGCGGGCGGGGGTACCGACGCGGCGACCTGGTGGGCCAATACCGATGTCGGCGATTTCCTGGCCACCAAGGACGTCAATGTGGTGATGCCGGTGGGTGGCGCGTACGCCTACTACACCGATTGGAAACGCGACGATCCGGTGCTCGGCCGCAACAAATGGCGCACTTTCTTCCTGGAGGAGCTGCCGCCGCTGGTCGATGGAGCGCTGGGTACCAATGGGATCAACGCCATCGCGGCCAATTCGATGACCGCCACCGCGATTCTGCAGATGGCCGAGGCCGCGCCGGGCTTCTACCGGAGCGTGGCGGGGTACAGCGGATGCGCGCAGATCGCGGATCCCGTCGGTCGGCAGTTCACCAAGCTGGTCGTCGAACTCTACGGTGGCGGCGATGTCCGCAATATGTACGGCGAAGACGATGATCCGGCCTGGGTCGCCAACGATCCGGTGGTGAACGCCGAGGCGCTGCGCGGTACGAGGCTGTTCGTCTCGACCGGCAACGGACTGCCCGGGCAATGGGACACCGTCGACGGCGACTACGCGCTGCCGGGTCCTCAGGGCCTGGCCAATCAGCTCTTGGTTGGCGGCGTCATCGAGGCCGCTACCGGTTGGTGCACCCGCAACCTTCAGGACCGGCTCGACCAACTCCGGATCCCCGCCACCTCGACTACGCGCCGTCGGGCACGCACTCCTGGGGTTACTGGCGCGATGCGTTCTACCGGTCTTGGCCGCTCCTCGCCGAAGGACTCGGAATACCCGAGTAGTGCACGGTTTCGCAGCGAAGTGTCGGCGGACCGAATCGCCGGTGCCCCGGGACCGCAGCGGCCTGCGCTCGGACGTAGTTCTCATCATCTCGATCGCGTACCGGAGGGACACTGGGGGCGTTCCGGCCTGTCGTTGAGGTGAGTGCCGAGGACAGGGAACGCCGCCGGCCGGGGGACCCGGGAGCTGTCCGGCTCGCTCCGCGCGAGTTGTTCACGCCGCGAAACCGCTGATCAACAACCTCATCGCCGCAACCCGGACGGTCGTGCGCCCGCACCTGTCCATTTTGTCCTGTTGACAGTTCTCGTGTTACCGGTCACACTTCCTCAAGTTGACATGACTGTCACGTCAGATGAGAAGTGCCGAGGAGGCAGCATGACCGCATCCGTAACCGACATCGGCGAGTCGGGTCGGCGAGCGGGCGATCGGGTCGGCCGGGGGAGCGCGGCAGCGGGCAGGCCGGAGGGAACGGCGACCACTGCATCCCGGATCCGGGCCGGACAGGTCAACGCCCCGGCCGCACCCCTCGACCGCCATGACCCACAGCCCGTTGTAGGCCGGATCGGTTCGTTCGCGATCCGATGAGCACCGCGGCCGCGCGCGGCCGGACGACGCCCGGCCACAGCACGGAACGCGGCGCGTCCGGAACCCCGGCCCGGATCGCGCTCCGCTGAAGCGCTCGCCTCACCCGACCCGCCCAGATCCTTCGATCAGCCGCCCGCGAGGCGGCGACCTTCCCCTGCCCTCCGCATCTCCACACACCCTGGGAGCGACCATGAAACGTACTCTCGCCGTTGGCCTGACAGCCCTGTGCGCCACCGCCGCCCTCACCGCCTGCGCGGGTCGCGACACCGCGACCGTGTCGGGTGATTGCGATCCCGGCATCACCGATACCGAGATCAGGTTCGGTACCAGCCTCATGCAATCCGTCGCCGGTGCACAGGCCACCGCGGCGACCGCACTGTTCGACGAGATCAATGCCGCGGGTGGAGTCGCGATGGGTGACGGCAAATCCCGCAAGATCGTGTACACCGCGATGGACGACGGCTACGACCCCGCGCGCACCGTCGGCAATGTGCGGTCGCTGGTCGAGCAGGACCAGGTGTTCGCCATCCAGAACCTGATCGGAACCGCCTCGACCCTGGCCGTCGTCGACTACCTGACCCAGAAGAACGTGCCGCTGGTGTTCCCGATGACCGGCACCGACGAACTCCTCGCGACACACGACAAGCGTCCCGTCGTCGCCGGAGCGGTGAATCCGCAGACCGGATGGGAGGTATCGGAACGAGCCCGGCAGATCCGGCGCGACCATCCGCAGGCGAAGATCGCGGTGCTCTACCCCAACGACAGCCTCGGCGTCGGGAGCCGCGACGCGCTGAAGTCCGCACTCGAGGGCAGTGGGACGCGGATCGTCGCCGAGCAGTCGTACGAGCAGACGACGCCGTCGGTGGACTCGCAGATCGTCAACCTCGCCAATTCGGGCGCCGACGTATTCGTCAACTTCGCGACCGCGAGCTTCGTGACCCAGTCGCTGAAGAAGGCGAACGAGCTGAGCTGGAAGCCCGATACCTACATCTACTCGGGCGCCACCGACACGAACTTCGTGCTCGCGCCGGCCGGACCCGGTGCCGCGGAAGGGATTCACTCCTTCTACTGGATCTACGACGTCAGCAGCACCGAGCACGACACCCATCCGGGTGTACAGAACTGGCGGGCCTTCGCCGAGCGCAACGCGAGCAAGGTGAAAACCACCGACACCATCGCGGCCACCGGCTACAACACCGCGCAACTGCTCGTGACCGCCCTCGAACAAATGAAGGGCTGCACCCGCGCCGACCTCCTCGACGCCGTCGGGAACATGCGGGGCGTGACCACCGACCTGTCCATCGAAGGCGTCGCCTTCGACACCACGCCGGACTACCCGTACGTGATCACCTCCATGGCGCCGATGACGTTCCGCGACGGCAGCTGGCACTACGACGCCGTGGTCACGCGCGGTACCGAGGGATGACGACCGTGCCGGACGCAGCTGCCGCCGGGGCGGTACCCGCACTGCGCGTCGAGGAGGTGCGCCTGCGCTTCGGGGGCGTCGTCGCACTCGACGGGCCCTCGTTCACGATCGAACCCGGCCGCATCGTCGGGCTCATCGGCCCCAACGGTGCGGGCAAGACGACACTGTTCAACTGCATCAGCCGTCTCTATCAACCGGATTCGGGCCGTATCACCTTCGGCGACACCGATCTGCTGGCTCTGCCCGCGGCCGGGATCGCGGAGGCCGGGATCGCGCGCACCTTCCAGAACATCGGGCTGTTCCCCACCATGTCGGTGGTGGAGAACGTGCTCACCGGTGCGTACTCCCGCACCCGGGCCGGGTTCGTCCGCACCGCCCTCGGACTACCGCCGACCGGGCGGGAGGAGCGTCGGGAACGCGAACAGGCGTGGTCGCTGCTCGATTCGATGCAGCTCGCGCATATGGGATCGGAGCCGGCGGGCAACCTGCCCTACGGCACCCTCAAGCGGATCGAACTCGCCCGGGCGCTGATGCAGCAACCGCGGCTGCTCATGCTCGACGAACCGGCGAACGGGCTCATCCACGAGGAGGTGCTCGAGCTCGCCGCCACCGTTCGCGCCCTATGCGACGAACGGGGATTCTCGGTGCTGCTCGTCGAGCACCACATGGCCATGGTGATGTCGATCTCGGACCGGGTGGTGGTGCTCAACTTCGGTCAGAAGGTCACCGAGGGCGAACCCGCCGAGGTGGCGGCGCATCCCGAGGTCGTCGAAGCGTACCTGGGAGGTGCGGCGTGAACCTGCTCGACGTCGAGGGGCTGCACGCCCGCTACGGCAGCGCGGAAGTGCTGCACGGCATCGACTTCGCGGTACCCGCCGGTGAGGTGACGGTGGTGCTCGGCGCGAACGGGGCCGGGAAGACCACCATCCTGCGATCGATCTGCGCGATGGTGCACACCAGCGGGCGGATCGTGTTCGACGGGCGCGATATCTCCGGACTGCGCACGGACCGGATAGCCCGCCTCGGTATCGCGCACGTGCCGCAGGGACGCGGCACATTCGGCGATCTGACGGTCGAGGAGAACCTGCGGATCGGCGGATACACGACGTCCACCGCCGTCACCGACCGGGCAATCGAGCGGTGGTACGAATTCTTCCCGCGGCTACGGGAGCGGCGACGCCGGCCCGCGGCCGGGCTCAGCGGGGGTGAACAGCAGATGCTCGCCATCGCCCGGGCGCTGGTGGCCGGACCGCGACTGCTGCTGCTCGACGAACCCTCGCTCGGACTGGCGCCCCGCATCACCCAGGACGTGTTCCGGGCGCTCGCCCGGATCAACGAGGACACCGGCACCACGATTCTCGTCGTCGAGCAGAACGCCCATCTCGCGCTCGACATCGGCACATCGGCGGTACTCGTCGACGCCGGTCGCGTCGTGGCCCAGCGTCCCGCGGACAGCCTCGCGCGCGACGAATCGGTGCGGCGCGCCTACCTCGGCTATTGAGCACAGGAGATCTGTTCATGCAAGTCTTTGCGCAACAAGTGGTGGACGGGCTGACGTGGGGCGCGCTGTACGCCGCGTTCGCGCTCAGCATCGTCCTGGTCTACCGGGCGTCCGGGATCGTCAATTTCGCCCAGGGTGAGATGGCGATGTTCTCGGCGTTCTTCGCGTGGCAGTTCCACCAGTGGGGTGCCCCGCTGTACCTCGCGATCCTGGGTGCCATGGTGGTGGCGTTCCTCGCCGGTGCCGCTACCGAGCGGGTGCTGATCCGGCCGCTCGCCGGATCGCGCGACCATATGCCGCTCGTCATCATCACGCTCGGTCTGATGCTCGTGCTCAACAGTGCCGCCGGCTGGATCTGGGGAGTGCAGAGCAGGGAGTTCCCGGCGATGGTGTCGGGGCCGGTGATCACGCTGGGCCCGGTCGTGATGTCCCGGCAGTCCGTGGTGATCGTGGGCGCGGTCGTGGTGGTCGCCGCACTGCTGTTCGTGCTGTTCCAGCGGACACGGGTGGGGCTGGCGATGCGGGCGGCAGCCGGTAACCCGGACTCCGCGCAATTGATCGGCGTGCCGGTCGGCCGGATGTTGATGATCGGCTGGGGGCTGGCCGCCGCCATCGGCGCGCTCGCCGCGTCCCTGGCCGCGCCGCAGCTGTTCCTGCAGCCGAATATGCTGGTGGCGTCGCTGATCTACGCATTCGCGGCCGCGGTCCTGAGCGGGCTCGACAGCCCGGTCGGCGCGATTGTCGGCGGCCTGTGCGTGGGAGTGGCCGAGAACCTCGCCGGTACCTATATCTCCTGGATCGGCCACGATTTCAAGCAGGCGGTCGCACTCGTCCTCATTCTCGGTGTGCTCCTGCTGAAGCCGGAAGGGTTGTTCGGCGCCCGGAAGGTGGTACGGGTATGAGGATCTTCGAACTACTCCGCCGCCCCCGCGCCGAACTCGACGCACCGGTGTGGCTGTCGCGCGCCACGTTGATCCTGGTGGTGGTCGTCGCCGCGGTGGCGCCGCTGGTATCCGCGCCATATGTGAACTTCGACCGCTCGATGGTGCTGGTGTACATCGTCGTCGGGCTCGGACTGAACCTGTTGACCGGCAACACCGGCCAGATCTCGCTGGGCCACGGATTCTTCTTCGCGCTCGGCGCGTACCTGAGCGCCGTGCTGGTGGAGAACCACGGGGTGCCGTATCTGCTGCTGATCCCGATCGCGTTCGCGGTCGGTTATGTCGTGGGCTATCTGTTCGGGCTACCGGCGCTGCGGTTGCACGGACTCCAGCTGGCGCTCGCCACCCTGGGACTCGCGCTGGTGACGCCCGCGGTCATCAAACGGTTCGAACACGTCACCGACGGGCAGGCGGGTATCAATATCTTCGGTGCCGAGGCACCCGGGTTCACCGGACTGGCCCGCGACCAGTGGGTCTACTATCTGTGCCTGGTCGTGGCACTGGTCGCGTACCTGGTGGTACGCCGCCTCGCCACCGGCCGGATCGGGCGCTCGCTCATCGCGATCCGGGACTACGAAGCCGTCGCCACCACCCTCGGTGTCCCGGCGACCCGGACCAAGACCACGATCTTCGCGTTCAGTGCCGCGCTCGCCGGGGTCGGCGGTGTGCTCTACAGCTTCGTCGTCCAGTACGTGGGCCCGGAAGCCTTCGGGCTGCCGCTCGCGATCGCCTTCATCACCATGATCGTCGTCGGTGGACTCGGCACGGTGCCCGGGGTGGTGTTCGGCGCCTTCTTCGTCGTGTACGTCCCGCAGTGGACCGCCGATATCAACCAGTCGGCCGCCGGAATCACCTACGGTGTGGCGCTGATCCTGTTCATCTTCGTGCTGCCCTACGGGGTGATCAGTCTCGTACGGCGGGGACTGGGACCGGTGGTCGCACGTATCCCCGGCCGCCGCGGCCATTTCCGGACTCCGGTTCCGGTATCCGCGCCCGACGCCAGAACCCGCGGGGAGAAACTGTCGGGAACGGGACCCTGATTCAGGGCTCCTCTGTGCTCATCGAGGACGAACCACCGGACGGTCACGGCGTACCGGCGGCGGGGTCGCTGTGTCGAGGAGTGTTTCCGGCGCCGGCGAGGGCGGACGGGCCGTAGTGCGCGGCGATGAGGGGCCAGGGGTCGGCATAGGGTCCGCGGTGTTCCAGGCGTCGCTGAACGGCCAGTGCGGTGCGTAGGAGAGGGCGCAGGGCGGGGCCGGTCAGGCGGAGGGCCGCGCGGCGGAAGCGAGGTTGAGCTTCGGCGACCCAGGCGACCGTATCGGTCCAGTCATGGTGCTGGAAGTCGAGCAGGGTCCGTGATTCGGTGGTGTCGAACCAGCCGGTGAAGGCCCAGCCGTCGTCGTCGGCGGGGTCGCCGGGCAGGCTTGCTGTGGGGCCGAGCCGGCCCAAGCCGACGGCGTCGAACATGGCGTCCTCGACGTCGCGGTGAGTGTGCAGGTAGGTGTCGTTTCCGGCGACCAGCAGTACTCTCCCGTCGATATCGGCGCGACGGTCGACGGCATTGGCGAAGGCCAGGGCTACGTCGCGGGCGTCGACCGCGTGCAGTCGGTTGTCGCCGGGGGTGGCACGGATGAGTACCAGGTGGTCACGGTTGATCTGCGCGGTGGTGTCGGGGGAGAGGACGCCGCCCAGCCGGAGCAGGGCGTACGGGAGGCCGCTGTCGGCGATAGCGGTCTCCGCCAGGACTTTGTCCTCGCCGTACTGGTCGACGGGCGCGACCGGGGTATCGGGGGTGATGAGTTCGGGGTACCGATGAGGATTGCGGGAGCCGTATACCGCGGCGCTGGAGGCGAAGAGTATCAACGGCGGATCGGGCAGGGCGCGGGCGGCGCGGACCAGGTTCTCGGTACCGCCGACATTGATTCGCCGCGCCAGCCGGGGGTTGCGGTAGGAAGCGGGGGAGAACATGGCGGCCAGATGGACGATGGCCGCGGGCCGGTGCTCCTCGACGAGCCGGGTCACGGCGGTGTCGTCGAGGAGATCGGCGAATATTGTGCGCAATGTGCCGGGCGGACAGGCGGTAGCGCGGTCTTCGGCGGCGGCCGTGGCGTTGCCGGTGCGCAGGTCGGTGGCCACCACCCTCCGGCCGCGGGAGAGCAGGATTTCGGTGACGCGCTTGCCGACCTGGCCGAATGCACCGGTGACCAGGATGGATTGGTTCATTGTCGCCTTCTCTCGCATCGGGCCCGCAGGTCGAAACGGATACGGGGCCGACGGGGTCGTCAGGGCAGTTCGATCGCGGACAGATACATTTCCAGGATCGGCCGATAGAGGTCGAGATCGTCGAGTTCGCTGCCCAGGATCACCGAATCGCTGGTGGCGATGAGGATATGGGCGAAAGTGAGCGGTGGGATGCGCAGACTCCCACCGACGCGGTCGAGATTCTCGGCCACGAATCGCCCCAGTTCTTCGGCCACCTCCAGCCGTTTGGCGGCGACCCGTTCCCGGGCTTCCGGGTTGCGCATCAGGTACAGGGTGAATTCGTGGCCCAGTGCGGCGTGCTCGGCACCCCGGTCGCGGCTGAGCCGGCGCCACCGCTTGGCCACCTGGTCCAGTTCGGAGGGACCGATCGCGGTGACGGCGGACAGGACTTCGGCGAAGTTGTCGAAATAGCGGCGCCAGTACCGGTCGCTCACCGCCAGGAACAGCTCTTCCTTTGCCGCGAAGTGCTTGTAGATGGCCCCCTTCGTATAGCCGGCGGTGTGCGCGATGTCGTCGAGAGTGGCTGCGGCAAAGCCCTTTTCGGCGAAAACCTCCTCCGCCGCGTCCAGCAGGAGAGAACGCGTGCGTTCGAGCCGCCGCTCTTTCGTCCAACGCTCAACCACGGGAGCGATCCTAACATGAATCTTGGAAACCGATCGTACTCGCAGATACTCACTGGTATCTTGATGGTTGGCCGGGTGCCGGGCCGATGTGTTGCCCCTGTGGGTAGTACCTCCGGTGCGGCTCCGGCATTTCCGAGCCCATCGCGACCGGCCGAACTCTCCGGCCCGGTCCGCGAACGCTGCACCACATAGGCAGAAGGAGACAGTTTCATGAGTGAACTGTCGAAGCAGAATCCACCCACCGTCACCGAAAAGCTCGGCGATACGGTCGCGCTCGGTGCGGGGCAGAAACCCGCCGGCAATACGGTTCGCATCTGGGCGGTGCTCGGCGGCCTGATCCTGGCGCTGCAGATATACGTCTGGATCAGATGGATCACCGGGCCCTACTTCGAACGGGTGCCCGCCGGGCCCAGTGATCCGCCGATGCTCATGAAGACGATCCTGACCATCTGGACGGCCGGCGTCGTCATCGGATTCCCCCTCGCCATCTACTGGTGGATCGTCAGGCCGTGGCGACGCGAGCGCCGGATAACTCTGGACGGCATCCTGCTGGTGTCGATGGGCCTGATGTTTTTCCAGGACCCGTTCCTGAACTACATCAACACCTGGTGCACCTACAACACCTGGATGTTCAATATGGGATCCTGGGCGCCCCATATTCCGGGGTGGGTGTCGCAGGAAGAGCCGGGCGCGCAGGTCGCCGAACCGCTACTGATGAATATTCCGGGTTACGCGTGGGGCGTGCTGTTCATCACGATCGGCGTGTGCTGGTTCATGCGGAAGGTCAAATCGCGCTGGCCCTCGATCAGCAATCTGCGCCTGATCGGAATCACGTTCGCTTTCACCTTCGTACTCGACTTCGTCATGGAAGCCTGCATGCTGCTACCGCTGGGGCTCTACACCTATCCGGGGGCCATCCGGTCGCTGTCGTTCAATGCCGGTCATTACTACCAGTGGCCGATCTACGAGGGCGTGATGTGGGGCGCGGTTCAGGCGGGTCTGGCGTGTCTGCGCTTCTTCACCGACGACCGCGGCCGCACGATCGTGGAACGGGGACTCGACCAGGTCCGTGGCGGATTCGCCCGGCAGCAGCTCACCCGGTTCCTGGCGGTGTTCGCCGCGGTGAGCGCGATCTTCTTCGTCTTCTACAACGTTCCCGCGCAGTGGTTCGGCCAGCAGGCCGATCCCTGGCCCGCCGATATCCAGGAGCGTTCCTACTTCACCGGAGGTATATGCGGTGAAGGGACGGACAAACCCTGCCCCCATCCCGACCTGCCGATGCCACGGCACCACTCGGGTTACATAAACACCGACGGTGAACTCGTTCTGCCGGACGGAGTCGAGGTTCCGGAGATCGTGCCGTTCGAGCGGGAGAACTGATATGCCGACCACAGCCGTGAACCACACCGGCGCCCGGGCACCGTTCTACCGGGCGGTCGGGGACGAGGCGGAGGTCTTCCGTGCGGCGTCCCGCCGGGGGCTGCCGGTGCTGCTGAAAGGTCCTACCGGTTGCGGGAAAACGCGATTCGTCGAGTCCATGGCACACGAACTGGGTCGCGAGCTGATCACCGTGGCAGGCCATGAGGACCTGACATCGGCGGATCTGGTAGGCCGGTTCCGGCTCGAGGGCGGCGAGACGGTGTGGGTCGACGGACCGCTGACCCGCGCCGTTCGCACGGGCGGTATCTGCTACCTCGACGAGATCGTGGAAGCGCGCCAGGACACCACGGTGGTGATCCATCCCCTCGCCGACCACCGCCGGGAACTCCCGATCGACCGCCTCGGCACCTCGCTGCCGGCGGCGGCAGGATTCCAGTTGGTGGTCTCCTACAACCCCGGATACCAGAGCGTGCTGAAGAACATCAAGGAATCCACCCGGCAGCGATTCATCGCGATCGAACTCGGCTTCCCGCCCGCCGAGGTGGAGACAGAGGTGGTCGCCCGGGAGGCCGGAGTGGACCGGACGACCGCGAACAACCTTGTCGTCTTGGGCAACGCCATCCGCAACCTGGACGGCACTCCACTGCGGGAAGTGGCCTCGACCCGGATGCTGGTACTCGCCGGATGCCTGGTGGCCGAAGGGCTGAACCTGCGCACCGCGGTCCGGACCGCGGTGGTCCAGGCCCTGTCCGATGATCCCGAGATCGTCCGTGCCCTGGGTGAACTCGCGGACGCGGTACTGCCTCCGTCATGACCACCACGGACCCGGCGGACCCCGGACGGTTCCGGCTGCTGGCCACCCACCTGGCCGGCCGGTCCGTGGCGGTGGCGACGGCGCCGGCCGGTGAACCCGCCTATACGGACGGGAGAGTCGTGTTCGTCTCGGCGGGTCGGCCGCTCGCCGAGCAGCGCGGCGAAGTGGTGGTTCAGAGTGCGCTACTCGGTGCGGGCGGCCTGGACCGGCGCCTGATCCGAGGTTTGCGGGCGCGACCCGCGGTGGCGCGCCGCTACCTGGCGCTCGAAGGTAGGAGGGTGCTCGCGGCGATCAGCGGCCGGGTTCCGGTCACCGCCGCGTTCGGCCCGTACGGGAACCCGAGCACCCGCAGCGCGAGCGAATCACTGGCCGTCGCGAGAAGCCGGAAACCGATTCCCGCCGCCCCGGATTGGTTCGGTGTCATACAGCCCGGACGCCTGTTGGAGTCAGGTGCCGGCCCGGCGGCGCCGGCCACCGACGCGGATCTGCTCGCATCGGCCGATCGGCTCGACCGGGCCGACGAGGACGAGGACGACGGCGAGAACGGTGCGGGTGGTAGCCGCATTCTTCGGCTGTTCGACAGCCCCGTCTTCACCTCGCAGATGATCGGGGAACTGCTGCGCAAACTGGTGGGGAGTTCCCCGGGCCCCGATGCCGGGGAAACCGGCGCGGAGTTGCGGGCCCGGACTTTCCGGCGGGTACGGGCCGGCGGAGGGAACGCGCGACCGCCGGCCACCCGGATCCGATTCATCGACGACGCTCCCGGCGCGGTGATCGGCGTCGGCGGTGCGCTCCATCCGGAATGGGACGTGTACGCCGACCGCTATCGCCCCGAATGGTGCCGGGTGCTCGACTTCCCGCTGACGGTGAGCGCAGATCTCTCGGCGGCCGCGGTCGCATTCGACGGTGAGCTGGCCCGTCGCCTGGCACGGGTCGGTCTCGGGCCCACGGTCCGGCGTCGTCGGCCCGAGGGCGACGACCTGGACCTCGAAGCGGCGATCGACCTGTTCATCGATCTCAGGTCCGGATTCTCTCCCACGGAGAACGTCTATCTGGAAACACGCAATCTCGACCGGAATCTCGGCGTCCTGGTGCTGGTGGATGCCTCGGGGTCGACCTCCGACGCCGATCCGGAAGGGCTGGCCGTGCACGAGCACCACTGCCGGGCGGCCGCGACCTTGGCGGCCGCGCTGGAAGAGCTGGGCGACCGCGTCGCAGTCTACGGATTCCGTTCCGAGGGCCGGCGGGCCGTGCACCTGCCGGCGATCAAAACTTTCGGGCAGCGTTTCGGTGCCGCCGAACGTGCGCGACTGCAGCAACTGAGTCCCTCCGGATACACGCGGCTGGGCGCGGGTATCCGCGGCGCGGGCAGCATCCTCGGAAAGGAGGCCGGAACACCGTATCGGCTGCTCGTCGTTCTCTCCGATGGTGTGCCCTACGACCACGGCTACGAGGGCCGTTATGCGGAAGCCGATGTCCGCAAGGCACTCGACGAACTGCGTGGAGACGGGATCGCCTGCCTCTGCCTGTCCCTCGGTGCGACCACCGATGCCGACGCCCTCGAGCGTGTATTCGGTTCGGCGGGACATGCTGACGCCGCTACGTTGTCGCAGATCAGTCCCCGGATGGACGAATTGTTTCTAGCGTCGCTGCGGGAATTGAACGCGCCGCGAATACGTGAGTACCCGAACCGGACAATCAGATCCGTGGACCTTCTGCCTCCAGCAGGAATTCCTCGATAACGGCCGTGATCTCGGCGTGTCCGGCGTCGATGTCGAATGCCTCTTCGATACGCAGGAAGCGTGAGACGCTGGACATGAGCATGACCAGGGTCATCGGAGTCCATCTCGGGGTTTCGTGATCGCGCAGGGCCCGGGTGACGGCGTCGAGTTGGAGTTCGCGAAATCGTTTCGACGATTGGGCTATTTCGGAGCGAATGGATGGCCGGTGGGTGGCCAGCGAGACGAATTCCATGGTGAGCACGGTCCGGGATTGGTCGTGGATCGCCTCCCACAGCGCCCAGAGCGGCTGGTCGGCCCGCGCCGCCTCCTCGAGGCGCTGGTAGCTGCGTTCGGCGCCGCGGCGGAACAAGGCAACGAACAAACTGTCCATATTGCCGAAGTAGTAGTAGACGAGTGCCGAGTTCACACCGGCACGGGCCGCGAGGCGTCGGGTGCTCACCGCGGCGTATCCCTCCTCGAGCATGACCTGCTCGGCGGCGTCGAGCAAGGCGGACCTCGTGGAGAGGCTTTCGCGGCCCGGTACCGGATCGTCCGGGCCTCGACTCTTGGACATGGCACCTCCTTACGTGATCCGACGCGCTCTGTGACCGGCGGCCACCGCTCTTCGATCTTAGAAACGCAGGTGTCCCTGTGGTCGCCACCCCCTCGCCGGTCCGGATCGCGGCTGTGGTCGTGCTCGATGCGGATGCCTTGACAGCCGGCGCGAACGCTCCGTATAACTTTAATCACTCGATTAATTAATCACTCGATTAAGGTCGACTCCGGTGATGCGGCGTGGCGGTACGGAAGGGAGCGGGCATGGTTCCTTCGTTCGAGACCGAACCTCACGAGCGCAGTGGCGCAGGAATTCCGATCACATTTCGCTACGGGCGGCAGACGGTCAGCGGTGAGCATCGCAACGGGGCGACGCTCCTGGAATCGGCCCGCTACCTGGGATTGAATCCCCCGGCGATCTGCGAGGCCGGGCATTGCGGTGCGTGTACGGCGCGAGTGATCGCGGGGGACAGGCGCGAGATGAGGCGGAACAGCGCGCTGACCGAGGCCGAGGTGGCCGGCGGATGGGTGCTGATGTGCCAGACCGTGCCGGCGCAGACATCGGTTCGGGTCGTCGTCGAGTACGAGGAGGTTCGTTATGAGTAGCTCTCGGGCAACACGGGATCGGCACGTGGATCCGACGCGGGCACGGGTCGCCGTTGTCACGGGCGGAGCCTCCGGAATGGGTTCGTCGATCTGTCGCAGGCTGGCCGTTCAGGGAGATCGCGTCGCCGTTCTGGACCGTGACGGGGCCGGTGCCCAGCGCGTCACCGAGGAATTGCGTGCTGCTGGAGGTACGGCGATGGCGTGCGAGGTGGACGTCACCGAGCGGGTGGGGGTCGAGGAGGCGCTGCGCAAGGTCCGTGCGGAGTGGGGCCCGATAGAAGTGCTGGTCACCAGCGCCGGGATGTTCGCCTTCGAGGATTTCACCGAGATCTCGCTCGAATCCTGGAACCGGGTCATCGACGTGAACCTCACCGGCACCTTCCATTGCGTGCAGGCCGTGATACCGGACATGGTGGCCGCCGGGTGGGGGCGGATCGTCACGATCTCGTCCTCCAGTGCCCAGCGGGGCTCGCCGCGGATGGTCCACTACACCGCTTCCAAAGGGGCCGTGATCGCCATGACGAAGGCGCTCGCCCGGGAATACGCCACCCGCGGGATCACCGTCAACACCATTCCGCCGTCGGGGATCGACACACCGATGTCGAGGGATTCGCAAGCCGCCGGGCATCTTCCGGACAGCGAGACGATGGCGCGGGCCATTCCGGTGGGATATCTGGGAGACGGCGACGATATCGCCGGTGCCTGCGCTTACTTGTGTTCGGAGGAGGCGCGGTTCGTCACCGGTCAGGTGCTGGGTGTCAACGGCGGGTCGGTACTGTGACCGCCGCTGGACCGCGTCTCGCGCCGCTGGCCGCGGAGCACTGGACCGAACAGGGCCGCGCGATGTTGCGGGGCAGGCTGCGCCGCGCCGATCGCTATCTGTCCGGTGCCATCGACGCTCCGCCGATCCCGAATGTACTGGGGATCTTCGGTCATCATCCGGAGCTCGGTGGGGCATGGCTGGCCTACAACGGGTCGCTGCTCGAACGCGCGGAACTGGATCCGCGGCTGCGTGAACTGGCCATTCTGCGGGTGGCCTGGCGGACACGATCGGCCTACGAATGGAACCAGCACTCCCGGATGGCCCGCGAGCTGGGCATCACCGAGGTCACGATCGAGGAGATCGCCTGCGGTGACACCGCCCGCTGGCCGGATGTGGATCGGCTGGTGGTCACGGCGACCGATGAACTGCTGGAACGGTACCGCGTGTCGGACACCACCTGGGCCGCTTTGACCGCGTACTTGGACACCCGCCGACTGCTCGAGTTCCTGTTCGTCGTCGGGTCCTACCTGTGCCTGGCGCTCGTATTCAACAGCGTGGATCTACAGCCCGATCCGGACGCCGACTCCCCGGCGATATCCGGCGAACCCGAATGGGAGAAATGACATGGCGAAATGGCCGAAGCCGGCGGAAGGTACCTGGACCCAGCACTATCCGGAGCTGGGCACCGGCCCCGTCTCCTTCGAGGATTCGGTGTCGCCCGAGTTCTACGAACTCGAGCGGAAGGCGATCTTCGAGCGTGCTTGGCTCAATATCGGCCGGGTGGAGCAGTTGCCTCGGGTGGGCAGCTATTTCACCAAGGAGATCGAGATCGCGCGGACCTCGATCGTGCTGGTCCGCGATCACGACCGCCGGGTACGCGCCTTCTACAACGTCTGCCGGCACCGGGGTAACAAGCTGGTCTGGAACGAGGTCCCCCGTGCGGAGGTGTCCGGGATCTGCCGGCAGTTCACCTGCAAATATCACGGATGGCGTTACGGCCTGGCCGGGGAGCTGACCTTCGTGCAGCAGGAGGGCGAGTTCTTCGATCTGGACAAGAAGGAGTTCGGGCTCGCGCCGGTGCACTGTGAAGTGTGGGCGGGTTTCATCTTCGTGAATCTCGCACCGGAGCCGCCGCAGACCTTGCGGGAATTCCTGGGGCCGATGGTCACCGCGCTGGAGGACTATCCCTTCGACCGGATGACCGAATGGTACGAGTTCAGCGCCGAGAACCAGAGCAACTGGAAACTGTTCGCGGACGCGTTCCAGGAGTACTACCACGTGCCGGGCCTGCATTCGCAGCAGGTGCCGGGCGAAGTGCGCAACCCCGACCCGAGTTTCGAATGCGCGCATTTCCAGACCGACGGCCCGCACCGGGTGGTGAGCACCGGCGGCGCCCGCCGCTGGACGATGCCGCCGGAGTTCATGTATCCCATCGAGCGCGCCACCCGCAGCGGGTTGGTGGGGCCGTGGGAGTCGCCGGATATCGGGGAACTGCCACCGGGAATCAATCCGGGCCGGGTAGAACCATGGGGAATCGACAATTTCCAGATCTTCCCGAACCTGGAGCTGCTGTTCTACCGCGGCTGGTATCTGATCTACCGCTATTGGCCCACTTCGTACAACAGCCACCGATTCGAGGCGGTCCTGTGTTACCAGCCCGCTCGGACCGTTCGG
This sequence comes from Nocardia sp. NPDC003345, assembly GCF_053589395.1. Taxonomy (NCBI): domain Bacteria; kingdom Bacillati; phylum Actinomycetota; class Actinomycetes; order Mycobacteriales; family Nocardiaceae; genus Nocardia; species Nocardia sp. NPDC003345. Next base: position 1,654 of record NZ_JBSFRU010000102.1, on the reverse strand, counting down.
GAGCGGATCGAGCACGAGGTCTCCTCGGTCGTTTTCAAGGAGTTCGCCCTGCAGGACGCGGGCATGCTGACCGGGACGCAGACCGCGCTCGAATCCGCCTATAGGACGGCCCGGATCACCGAGTATCCGGTGAATGACCAGGAGATCCTGGTTCGCCATTTCCACAAGGTGGTCGCCGATTGGGTCGGCGCGTACCGCGGCGAGCGGGTGGGGGTCTGATACCGATGGCCGAGAAACTGCTGCCGCCGGCCTTCGCCGAATTCGAGCGCTTCGCGCCGATCTGGTGCCTGGCAACGGAGACCGAGCGCTGGGAGCGCCGGATGAACAGTTCGATGGAGGAATTGACGGCGTTCTATTCCGCTTTCTTCCCACGGCTGGAGGAAGCCATCACCTATTGCGACAAGTTCCCGCTCGACGATCTCCCCGACGAGGTACTGCATCTTCTGCAGCTCATCTATTCGGTGTCCATGGTCGCGATGGCGGTCGAGATCTTCCTGCAACCGAGGCCCGTCGACAGCGCGGACGCCGAAATCACTCGCGTCGCCGAGCCGTGGCCGTGAGCCCGCTGCCGGTTCCGGGCAGCTGGTCGTTCCGAAGGATGTGAGCAATGACGACTCTGACGGTCGAGAAACTGAATCACGAAATAGGGGCGGAGATCATCGGTCTGGATGCGGACCGGCTGATATCCGACGAGTCCGTACCGGCGGCTGTGCTGGACGCGCTGGAAGCCAACGGGGTGCTGGTGTTCCGGAACCTGCATCTGGAGCCCGAGGCGCAGGTGGCGTTCTGCCGCACACTCGGGGAGATCGATACCTCGGCCGGTCACCATCCGGTCACCGGTATCTACCGTGTGAGCCTGGATACCTCCAAGAACTCGTCGGCGAGTTATCTGCGCGGCACCTTCGATTGGCATATCGACGGATGCACCCCCAAAGTGGACGCCTATCCGCAGATGGCGACCGTGCTGTCGGCGAAAGCCGTCGCCGACAGCGGCGGAGAAACCGAATTCGCCAGTACCTACCGCGCCTACGACCGTCTGGGTGATGACGAGAAGGAGCGTCTGACAGGGGTCCGGGTGCTGCATTCGCTGGAGGCGTCGCAGCGGCCGGTGACCGCCGATCCCACGCCGCAGCAGCTCGAGTACTGGCGCCGGTGGCCGACCCGTGAGCATCCGCTGATCTGGAGCCACCGATCGGGACGTCGTTCGCTGGTCCTGGGCACCTCGACCGATCACGTGGTGGGCATGGACCGGGCGGCGGGCCGTGCGCTGCTCGACGATCTGCTCGCCCGCTGCACCGCACCCGAATTCGTCTACCGGCACTCCTGGTCGGTGGGCGACACGGTGATCTGGGACAACCGGGGCGTTGTCCACCGGGCGGCCCCGTACCCGGAGGACTCGCCGCGGGAAATGCTGCGGACCACGGTGCTGGGTGACGAGCCGATCCAGTAACCGTCTCATCCTCGACCTCGAACCATTCGCAAGGAGCACCACCATGGCGCGCTGGCCCAAACCCCCTGAGGGAAGCTGGACCCAACACTATTCGGAACTCGGCACCGAACCGATGTCGTATGAGGATTCGATCTCACCGGAGGTCTTCGAACTCGAGCGGGAGGCCATTTTCAAGAAGGCCTGGCTCAACATCGGCCGGGTTGA
>NZ_JBSFRU010000101.1:0-18321 GCF_053589395.1 Nocardia sp. NPDC003345 | reverse complement strand
TACTCCCGTCGAAGGCGGTCGGTCAGTGCCAGTGGTCCGATGGTCGGGAGATCTCTGTTGGCGATGGGCAGTTCGAGCAGTGCCGAGGGATTCCCGGCCGCGGTGTCCAGAATCCGCTCGCGGGTGTCGGCGGGCAGCCCGGGAAGCCGAGCGTTCAAAAGAGATCTCGAATTCTCTCTGCTCAGCGGTGTCAGCCAGGTCTCGGGGAAACCGTAGCCGTGGTCCTGTTCGCGGGCGAACACGAGCACTGCCGATCGATACGCGATCAGCCGTCGTGAGGCGAAGGCCAGGGCGTGAAGGGAGGGCGGATCCCACCAGTGCGCGTCATCGATCAGGCACAGCACCGGGCGTTCGGCAGTGAGCGTCGACCAGAACGTGAGCAACCCGAGACCTACTCGGTAGCTGTCGTCCGGCGGGAGCGGTCGATCGTGTGCTGTCGGTCGCGCCGTCGCGGGCGCCGGTTCCGGTAGGAATCCGCCCGTGTCCGGCATCGCCGCGAGCAGTTGGTGCAGTCCGCCGTAGCGAAGTCCCGCTTCCTGCTCGGTTCCGCGGCAGCGGAGGACGAGCCAGTCGCCGTCCACCAGTGTTGCCGCGTGTCCCAGTAGCGCGGTCTTGCCCTGGCCGGGTGCACCCGTGATCAGCAGTGCGCCACCGCGACCGGCTCGGCTGTTGCCGATGAGTGTCGCGATCTGTTCGATGACATCATCTCGACCGTGCAGCACGCGGCCGGTATTCCCTTTCTGCCGACTGATCGGCTGTCTCCCGGTTGCTACCGGGCGGGCCGTGCGATGACCTCGGCGCATTGCCGGACACGTGGGTCACCGATCGGTGAGTTGGGTCAGCAGGAACTCGCGGGCGGCCGAGGATGCCTGATCGAATCGGTCGCCGTACACGGCGAAGTGGCCCCCGCGAACGAGCGTGAGTTGTTTCGGCTCGAGGGCGTCGGCGTAGCTCTCCAGGGCGATATCGCTGGGCGTGAGGGTGTCCGCATCGGCGATCACCATCAGCAGGGGAGTGGGTGAAATGCGGCGTAGAAAAGCTTCCGGTGCGTAACACTGAAATTTGTCCACGCTGGACAAGGTGACCTCGTTGCGCCAGGTCGATACCTGTGGGCCGTGTGCCATCAGCCATTCGTAGACCTCGGCACCGGGCATCGCGACCAGTTCGGCCGGATCATCGGAAGCGGCCTTGATCGTCTGATGCGCCGCACCCGCGAACCGGGCCGCGCGGTCCGCGGCGATCGCCTCGCGCACAGCCGGAAGCATGATCGATGGTACGAGGCGGCCGAAGGTGGCCCAGCCGTTGGTCAGTGGAACCTGGGAGACCACCGCCCGGACGCGGCGGTCGGTCGCGGCGACGACGAGGACATGGGCGCCGGCATAGCTGGTTCCCCAGATGCCGATCCGATCACTGTCGATTCCGTCGAGCGACTGTGCGTAGGTCACCGCGTCGCGGTAGCCCTCGATCTGTGCGGTGGGGTCGACCTCGAAGCGCGGCTCGCCGTCGGAGGTGCCGAAACCGGGATGGTCGTAGACCAGGCAGGCGAGCCCGGCGGCGGTGAAGACCTCGGCGAACGGTGCGACCCATTCCTTGACGCCCGCGAAACCGTGGGTCATCACCACCAGCGGCACCGGGTCGGTGCCGGGGTCCGGCCTGTACAGCCATCCGCGCAGGGTGACTCCGCCACTGAGAAATTCCACGTCCTCGCGCATCGACAGAGCCTTTCATTACGTACCGAACCGTAATGAAAGTAGCCCGTGGTTATTGTGACGTCAACCATGACGCTGCCGTCGCCCCTATAGGCCCACCGTGTCGAGCGCGGATCGTACGGTGCGTTGGACGAGCTCTTCGTCGATCGGTCCCAGCTCGGGTATGAGTGCGCGCATGAGCATGGGGCCGGTGATCAGGTCGCACAGCCATTCGGGGTCGACTTCTGTGGTGACTTCACCTCGGGCGACCGCGCGTTCGAGGATGGTCGCTGTCGAGCGGCGGCGCGGCCGGAGGAATTGCTCCTGGAATCGGCGTGCGACTTCCGGTGTGCGGCCGAGTTCTTCCAATAGTCCGGGCACTGCCCGGCGCAGTACCGGGTCGTTGAAGAGCTCACGCTGGTGTTGCTGGATCGCGAAGAGTTCGGCTTCGATGCCGCCGAGATCCTCGGCGCCGGGTTGAAGTCCGTAGCGTGCGATGAGCATGGAGACCACGAGGTCGGCGCGGCTGGTGTAGCGGCGGTAGAGCGCGGGCCTACTGGTTCCGGCCGCATCGGCGACAGCCTGGAACGTGAGTGCGCCGTACCCGTGGTCGGCGATGAGCTGGGCGGCGGCTGCGAGCAGTGCCGTATCCACTCGGCTGTCGCGAGGGCGGCCGGTGCGGGACGCGGCGGAGATATCCGGCATCTGCTCACCGTACCGAGATCCGGGGCCGGAGCTGCGGCGACAGTCGGTGTCGGTCCAGGCCGCGACATGTACGCGGCCCTCGTCCGACAGCGCGGCCGGCCGGGTCGTCTTCGCCGGCGATGTTTGGACCTCCCGCTCATCGGGTACGCGCCGCCGAGGTCTACCTGTGGATCACCTCGGTGCCGGTGGCCATCTCGGTGAGACCGGGCGATCGCCCGGTCGAACAGCCGGCTGCGGCGAGCCCGAACATCGTGGCGACCAGAATCCATCCTGTCGTGGTCGTGCCGAGCGTGCCGAGTAGATAGCCCGCGATGATCGCGCCGAGCGCGACCGCCCCGTCGGTCACCATCGAGACGGTGCCGACCGCGCGGCCCAAGACCTCTTCCGGAATTCGCTCCACCCGGAAAAGTGTCAGGGCAACGTTCACCACCGCTCCCACGGCGCCGACGCCGAACCACGCCGCACCCAGGACCAACGGCTGGGAGCACACGGCGATCGGAACGAGCAATACCGTCCAGCACCACAGTGCCCAGCGATACAGCCGCTCCGGGCTGAATCGTGCGGCCAGCGCCGCGGCACCGGCAGATCCGATGATTCCGCCCACGCCGGCGGCCCCCAAGACGACTCCGACCGTCCAGATCGGTCGGCCGGAGCGTTCGATTTCCACGATGATCAGCAGGATGACGACCTGAATGACCATATTCGACAGTCCACTGATCACCGTCGAGCTGCGGAGAAACGGTTCCCCGAGAACAAGATTCATCCCGGTCCGCAGCGTCGCGGGCGCGGATTTCGCCGACTCGCCGGCGGTACGCCGGGCCGGGTCGAGCCGAATCGACCACAGGGTGCACAGGCAGACCAGATAGGTGACGGCATCCGCGACGAAAGGCAGCCATCGAGCGATTCCGTAGACCGTCGCCCCGGCTGCACGGCCGATGATCAGCGCGATGGGCTGTTCGGCCTCGAACAACGAGAACGCCGTCGGCCGCTGCGTGGTGTCCACGACATCCCGGATCATTGCCAGCTCGCTGATTCCGAAGAAAACGAAGGCAGTGCCCTCGACGAAGGCGGCGATCATCAGCAATGCGCCCGGCTGCGGTAGATCGAATGCCAGAATCAGGCACGCCGCGCCGGCCGCGGCGAGTCCGGCGGTCTGGCAGACGATCATGATCGTCCGTCGATCCCAGCTGTCCGCGGCGATTCCCGCCGGAATCTGGAAGATCAGGGCAGGTAGCGAGATGGCGAATCCGACCCAACCGGCGAGGGCAGCCGAACCGGTGATCGTCAGCGCGAGCAACGGGTAGGCGATTCGGACCCCGTGAAAACCGACGAGCGAGATCGCGTTACCGGACCACAGCAGTAGGAAGTTCCGGTTTCCCAGAATGCCGTGACGGCTCATCGCTCCACTACGGCATGGAGGTCGGCCTGTATCCGGGACTCGATATGCCTGATCAGCTTCTCGAGATCGGCGCAGTACACCGAGGGGTTGCGGAACCCGTGACCGGCCCGGTATCGATGGGCGTAATGTCCTGCGCCGCACACGTGGTGCAGCGGGCAGGCGCGGCAGCTCGCATCGAGCGCCTCGATGCCGATCTGGCGGGCGATCACCGCGGGTTCCCTCGTCGCCCGGTCGAGTGCGTTGCCGCCGGTACCGCCCTCGATTCTGGCAGCGCCCGCGAAAGCCGATTTCAGCGCATCGACCTGTTCCAGACTGCCGTCGGTCTCGATAACCGCGAGCTGTACCGGCGCGAGTCCCACCGACTCCGAGGCGCCGGTTCCGCCCAGCAGCAATTCGATGATCTCGTCGAAGAGCCGGATGCGGGTCTCCGCGACGGGAGCTCCATACCAGCGATCGAAGACGGTGATAAGCCAGTCGGCATATGGTGTCGACGTCCGGTCCGCGGTCCGAGCCGGTGGCGGGCTGGTCCAGTTGCCGTGCGGTAACAGTAGGTCGAGCGACGGTGGCCGGTGGCCGAGCAGCGCCTCGTAGGTATCGAGCGGATCGTTGTCGATATCGATCGTGCAGAGCAGTCCCGAGAACAGGTGCCTGTGCTCCGGTCCGGTCAGCAGCCTCAGCCCCGCGTCGACGTCGGCATGACTACCGGTACCCCGCCGGTACTTCCGGTGCCGGTCGTGTCCGCGCTCGTCGCCGTCGAGGCTCACACCGATCGCCACGCTGTTGCGGGTACAGATATCGAGGAATTCGGCATCGATCAGGACACCGTTGGTCTGCATGCCCAGGTGGACCCGGACGGTCGGTTCGAGGATCTCTCGGGCCCGGCGCGCGAAGTGCTCCAGCGCCACGTGGCCCACCAGCAGTGGCTCCCCGCCGTGGAACACCAGGCTCACTTCGGACAGGGCGAATCGCGCGGCGTGGTCCCGGATCATGCGGCACGCATAGTCGAAGATCGGTTCGGACATGTTCTTGGGCTGGTCTTTCCAGCTCTGATCCGACATCTCGTAGACGTAGCAGTAGTCGCAGGCCAAATTGCAGCGGCTGTGGATCTTCACGACGAACTCGGTGAACGGCAGGCGCGGCCGGCGGGACTCGCGTAGTTCGCGCGCGTGCCGCCCGCCGGACGGCCATTCTTCCACCGCCGAGTTCTGTGCGGGGTCCGTACTCGGTTTCATGGGCGCCCTCCCGATTCCGGAGTCCCGGCGCCCGGGACGGACGCCGGGACGAGTTGATGAGGGGGTCAGACGCCCGGCGCGATGAAGGAGCTGAAATTGCCGCGCTTGCGGTCGTCGGAGGATCCGATATGCGCCCGCAGAGCGGCAGGCACGGCCGACGACCCGCCCGACCGCTCGGCGAGCTCGGCGAGGCCGACTCCCGCGGTGGTGCCTGTAGGTACGGAGTGAGTGGGCATGACATGCCTTTCTGTCGATACAGCCGGAGCGGCCACGGTGACGGAAACGGTTCTGTTTCGTCCGTTGTGACGTCCGCGGATAACGCTACGGCGGTGTCGCAGACGGCGGTATCGGTCTGTCGCCCGGTCGCCGGGCCGGTCGTATCGGACGGTCGACCGGCCGGCCCTCGGACGTTCGGCGGATCTGCGTCGGCCTCGGTAACCCGTACCGCGGCCGGTCAGCGGTCGGCGTCGGTGTAGCGGATGATGCCGCGGATATTGCGCCCGGCGAGCATGTCCTGATAGCCGTCGTTGATGTCCTCGAGCCGGTACTGACGGGTGACCATATCGTCGAGGTTGAGTTTGCCCACCTGGTACATCGACAGCAGATGCGGAATGTCGTAGTGCGGGTTACCGCCGCCGAAGATGGTGCCCTGCAGGTTCTTCTGCAGCAGGGACAGCATCGACAGGTTCAGGGTGGTCTGGTTGTCGACCAGGTTGCCCATGGCGGTGAGCACACAGGTTCCGGCCTTCGCGGTGATACCCATCCAGCTGTCCACCTCCGAACCCTTCACCTCGCCCACGGTGACGATGACCTTCTTCGCCATACCGCCCCAGGTGATCTCCGCGCAGGCGGCCGTGGCCTCCTCGATGGTCGCGTAGGCGTGGGTGGCGCCGAATTTCAACGCCTGCTCCTGTTTCCACGGCACCGGGTCGACCGCGAAGATATAGCGGGCGCCGGCGTGGACCGCGCCCTGGATCGCGGCGATTCCCAGGCCGCCGATCCCGATCACGGCCACATCCTCACCGGGCCGGATATCGGCGGTGCGCACGGCCGAGCCGTAACCGGTGGTGACGCCGCAGCCCACCAGGCAGGCCACCTCGAACGGGATCGAGGGATCGATCTTCACCACCGAACTCTCGTGCACCACCATGTACGGGGAGAAGGTGCCCAGCAGGGCCATCGGGTAGACATCCTGGCCGCGGGCCGTGATCCGGAACGAGCCGTCGGTCACCGAGGTGCCCGCGAGCAGCAGCGCCCCGAGATCGCAGAGGTTACGCAGGCCCGCCTGGCACGATTTACATTTCCCGCAGGACGGGATGAACGACAGCACCACATGATCGCCGACCGCGAGATCCTCGACGGCCTCGCCGATCTCGGTGATGATCCCCGCGCCCTCGTGGCCGCCGAGTACCGGGAAGCCCATCATCGGAATACCGCCGGTCACCAGATGGTGGTCGGAGTGGCACATGCCCGCCGTCTCCAGCGCGACCTTCACCTCGTGCTTGCGAGGGTCGCCGATTTCGATCTCCTCGATCTGCCACGGCTGGTTGAATTCCCAGATGAGAGCGCCTTTGGTCTTCATCGGTGTACTCGCTTTCGTCAGAGCTCCCCGCGCCCGTGACACCGCCGGGCGGCGGTTTCCGATCGGAAATATACAGCTGTTCGGACATCCGTCCGGACGAGAATACGGCAGTCTCTCCGGTCTGGGGAGGGGAACCCGGGTGGGAGTCGCCGGCGCCCCGGCCGGGCGAGGTGCTGAGACAATGACCTACTATTCGTCTCAGGCTTTCAAGCTGTGGAGACGAGGAGGTCGGATCATGGGAGTTCCGAACACAGAACTGTCCGCCCCGGTGGGCGCGCCCATCGGAGCCGGGTCGCTCACCTGGAAATACGCCGGCGACTACCGGAACATGCTGTTCCTCGGCCGGACCGGGATCCTGCAGAACATGCACCCCGCCGTCGGGGCGGCGCTGCAGGACCACTCGAACTTCTTCCAGGACCCCTGGGACCGCCTGATCCGCTCGCTGCCGCAGATCCAGGGCATGATCTACGATGCCGACTCCGAGGCCCAGGCCGGACGGGTGCGTGACTATCACCGTCCGCTGAAGGGCACGGATTCCCGGGGCGAGCGCTATCACGCGCTGAACCCCGACGTGTACTGGTGGACCCACGCCACCTTCGTCGAGCTGACCATCGCCATCAACGAGCATTTCGGCACCCCGCTCACCGCGGCCGAGAAGGATCAGCTGATCGCCGAGGGTGTCACCTGGTGGCGAATGTACGGGCTCTCCGATCGTGTACTGGTCTCGAACTATGCCGAGTTCCGGCAGTACTGGGACCGCACCATCGACGAGGTGCTGGAGGCCAACCCGACCACCGATTTCGCGCTGCGGCTCGGCAGCGTCCGGATTCCGGCGATGCCCGGTATCCCCGAACCGGTGTGGTCGGTGATCTGGCGTCCGGTGATGGGGTTCAACGTCTGGCTGGCCAACGCGCTGATGCCCGAACGCGCCCGGGAGATCCTCGATCTGCGCTGGAACACCCTCGACCAGCGGCTGTTCGGCGTTTTCGCGGCGACGGTCCGCGGGGTCTGGCCGCTACTGCCGGAACGGCTGCGCTACGCGCCGCGCGCCTACGCCGGGATCAAACGGGTGCGGGGAGCCTGATCAGCCGGTCGCGTCCGGTGGGGTCACACGGTAGCCGCCCGGGGTGGCGGTGACCTCGGTGACCGGTCCGGTGGGTCGTCCGCACCGGCGATCACAACCCGACCAGTGCTGCCGTCCGTCGGCAACCACGTCTTCCGCCGGCACGATGACCTCTGCACCGGCGGCCGGCCCCTCCGTCCGGCCCGCTTCTACCGCGCCCGCCGCGTCCGCGCGGACATCGGTATGCGATTTGGCGCACCCCGGCAGGCCCGCGCACGCGGTGACCCGCAACCACGGCGAGGCCGCGTCGAAGATCAGGCCCATCGGCGCCAGCACCCGGACGACCTGCTCGGCCGGCCACTCCTCGAGGTCGGCGACGATCAGGCTGCGCCACGGGGTGAGCAGCACCGGCCGTTCCACGGCGGCCAGGAATTCCGCGGTGCGCGCGGGTAGTGATCCCAGCCGCACACCCGCGCCGAGCGCGACGAGACCGTCCCGCTGCGGCAGCCAGCCGATCGGCGGTTCGGCGGCGGCGAATTCGATCCGTTCGGCGCCGGGAGTCAGGCCCAGATGAGCGGCCACCCGTGCGGCGCCGTCCTCCACCTCGTGCAGCCGCCAGCGATCGGTGCCGAGTGCCAGGAAACCGTGCGCCGCCGCGATCAGGACATCGACGGCGTCGGCGGTGGAAACGCGGATCCCGCTGTCGCTTCCGGCGAGCAGCAGGGCGAACCGGCCGGCGCCGCGCGCGTGCACGCCGATATCCGGGCGTAGCGCGCTCACATCCCCGCGTCCGTCGTCCACGGTGAACAGCACCCGGCCCGGGAGCTCGGCCAGCCGCGGCGAATCCAACAGCCGGGCGTCCAGCTCGGGAACCAGCGCCCGGATATCGGCGTACTCACCGACACGACCCGACAGCGGCGAGGCGATGATATTGCGGACCCGCTCATGGGTCCGGCTCGGCAGCAGGCCGGCCGCGTCCAGGCGATCGGCGAGGGCTCCGGCATCGCGCACCCCCCGCAACTGCACATTGCCCCGCGAGGTCAGTTCGATATGCCCGTCGCCCAGGTCGTGCGCGGATTCCGCGAGGCTCTGCAACTGCGCCGGGGTCAGCTGCCCGCCCGGAACCCGGATCCGCGCCAGCGGTCCGTCGGCGGCCTGGTGCAGCCGCAGGACACCGGGGCAGGAATCGGCATTCGTACGTGGCATATCCCGCCCAGGATACGGGCCGCCGCATCCCGCCCTACCGGCACAGGTCGCGTTCGATGAGTGAACGTGCAGGCGTCGCCGGTCCGCGGTTGCTCGTCGTCGCCGCTGTCTCCGCGGAACGCCCGGGCGAAGGCGGCCCTGATGCGCCCGACCGCTGCGCGACGGATCGCGCTGTGCTGTGATGTCCGTGGGAGGATGACCGTGCAGACAAGAACAAGCAGCGTGATCCGCTCGTCCGCACCCGCCGTGGCCGCGGATATCCGCACCCCGGCGTCCCGAGTCGCGGCCATGATCGCCGAACGGGTCCGATGAGCACTCGGCGGTACCGGGTCCCGGTAGCCCGGATCGGGCGTGTGCTGGCCGCTGTCGTCGCGACAGCTGTGGCCGTGTTCTGGTTACGATGCGTTTTCATCGTGATCCGTTCGCGGTTCTCCACCGGCTTCGCCACCGATCCGCATGGCTACGAGTTGATCGCCGGGACCCTCATGTCCGTACCGTCGGCGGCGGTGGTCACCCTGTGTGCGCCCTTCGCCTTCCCGCCGCACCTGCGGCCCCGGGTCTTCCGGATCATCACGCCGATCCTGCTCGTTACCACCGGACTGGTCTACGTCCTCTTCTTCACGGCGTAGCCATCCGATCGTTTCCCCCACCGGGCCACGGCCCGGTGGGGGCGTCGCGGTAGCATCCGAACGCTCGGCGGGTGACGAGGAAACCGGTGGGATTCCGGTGCGGTCGCGCCACTGATACAGCCAGACCCTCTCCGGCGAGCACCTCGAACCCCGACGGGCGCGTCACCCCAGGAAGGTCACCTAGTGATTCTGCTGCTGTCCACCTCCGATACCGATCTGCTGAGCGCCCGCGCCAGCGGCGCCGACTACCGGTGGGGTAACCCGGCCCGGCTGCTGGTGGAGGATCTGCCGGGGCTGCTCGACGGCGCCGACCTGGTGGTCGTGCGCATCCTCGGCGGTAAACGGGCCTGGGAGGACGGGCTCGAGGTGCTGCGCGACAGCGGTGTCCCGGTGATCGCGGTCGGTGGGGAGATGGCGCCCGACGCCGAACTGATGGAACAGTCGACCGTGCCGGTCGGTGTCGCCGCGGACGCGCACAACTATCTCGCGGCCGGAGGCCCGCCGAACCTGCTCCAGCTGCACCACTTCCTGTCCGATACGGTCCTGCTCACCGGGCACGGGTTCGAACCGCCGGTACAGTTGCCCGCCTGGGGCGCGTTGGAGCGCGCCGCCCGCTATCCGGAGCCGGTCGCGGGGGTACCGACCGTCGGCGTCGTGTACTACCGGGCCCAACATCTGGCCGGTAACACCGGCTACATCGACGCGCTGTGCACCGCGATCGAGAATTCCGGCGCACGGCCGTTGCCGGTCTACTGCGCCTCGCTGCGCACCGCCGAACCCGAACTGCTCGACACGCTGCGCAAGGCCGATGCCCTGGTGGTGACGGTGCTGGCGGCGGGCGGCACCAAACCCGCCACCGCTTCCGCCGGTGGTGACGACGAGGCCTGGGATATCGGTGCCCTGGCCGACCTCGATGTGCCCATCCTGCAGGGGTTGTGCCTGACCGGCGGCCGGCGGCAGTGGGAGGACAACGACGACGGGCTCTCCCCGCTGGATGTGGCGACCCAGGTCGCGGTACCGGAATTCGACGGCCGCATCATCACCGTGCCGTTCTCGTTCAAGGAATTCGACGCCGACGGACTGTCCACGTATGTCCCGGACGCCGAACGCGCCGCCCGGGTCGCGGGGATCGCGGTCCGGCACGCGCGGCTGCGTCATATTCCGGCCGCCGAGAAGCGGCTGGCGCTCATGCTGTCGGCCTATCCGACCAAACACGCCCGCATCGGTAACGCCGTCGGCCTCGACACCCCCGCCAGCGCGATCGCACTGCTCACCGAATTACGTGCCGCGGGTTACGACCTCGGCACGGCCGGGGAGATCCCGGGTCTGGAGGAGCGCGACGGCGACGCGCTGATGCACGCCCTGATCGCCGCGGGCGGCCAGGATCCCGACTGGTTGAGCGCCGAACAGCTCGAGGGCAACCCCATCCGGATCGGCGCCGCCACCTACACCGCCTGGTTCGAGACCCTGCCCGGCGAGTTGCGAGAGGCCGTGGTCGAGGCGTGGGGCCCGCCCCCCGGCGAACTGTACGTCGACCGTTCCGCCGATCCGCGCGGTGAAATCGTGATCGCCGCACTGCGTTTCGGCAATGTGGTGCTGATGGTGCAGCCGCCGCGCGGGTTCGGGGAGAATCCCGTCGCCATCTATCACGACCCCGACCTACCGCCCAGCCACCACTATCTCGCCGCCTACCGCTGGCTCGCCGCCGATACCGGCTCCGGCGGTTTCGGCGCCGACGCTGTGGTGCATCTCGGTAAGCACGGCAATCTGGAATGGCTGCCCGGTAAGACGCTGGGCATGTCCGCCGCCTGCGGTACCGATGCCGCGCTCGGCGATCTACCGCTGATCTACCCGTTCCTGGTCAACGATCCCGGCGAGGGCACGCAGGCCAAACGTCGCGCGCACGCCACCCTGGTCGATCATCTGATCCCGCCGATGGCCCGCGCGGAGAGCTACGGCGATATCTCCCGGCTCGAACAGCTGCTGGACGAGCACGCCAATATCTCCGCACTCGACCCGGCCAAACTGCCCGCCATCCGGCAGCAGATCTGGACGCTCATGCGCGCGGCGAAGATGGACCACGACCTCGGGCTCGCCGAACGCCCGGACGAGGAATCCTTCGACGATATGCTCCTGCACGTCGACGGCTGGCTGTGTGAGATCAAGGATGTGCAGATCCGCGACGGCCTGCATATTCTCGGGCAGGCGCCGGTAGGTGAGGGCGAAGTCGATCTGGTGCTGGCGATGCTGCGCGCCCGGCAGCTGTGGGGTGGCGAACAGTCGGTCCCCGGGCTGCGGGAGGCCCTCGGGCTCAGCGAGGCCGGTGGGGAAGCACGCGAGCGGGTCGACACGATCGAGGCGCGGGCGCGGGAACTGCTGGCGGGTCTGCAGGCCGCGGAATGGTCGGCGGACGCGGTGGACGATCTGGTCGCCGGGGCGGCGCCGCGACTGTTCGGTGACGCGGGCGGCGACCGGGACGCGGTGACCGCGATCCTGCGGTTCGCCGCCACCGAGGTGGTACCGCGGTTACGCGGTACCTCGATCGAGATCGAGCGGGTACTGCATGCCCTGAACGGCGGGTTCGTGCCGGCCGGCCCCAGCGGCTCGCCGCTGCGCGGCCTGATCAACGTGCTGCCCACCGGCCGTAACTTCTACTCGGTGGACCCCAAGGCGGTGCCGTCCCGACTGGCCTGGGAAACCGGCCGGGCCATGGCGGATTCGCTGCTGGAACGCTACCTGGCCGATCACGGCGAATACCCGCGCTCGGTGGGCCTGTCGGTCTGGGGGACCTCCGCGATGCGCACCTCCGGTGACGATATCGCCGAGGTACTGGCCTTGCTCGGGGTGCGCCCGGTCTGGGACGAGGCCAGCCGCCGCGTCACCACGCTCGAGGTCGTCGATCTCGCCGAACTCGGCCGCCCGCGTATCGACGTCACCGTCCGCATCAGCGGCTTCTTCCGGGATGCCTTCCCCCATGTGCTGGCCCTGCTCGACGACGCGGTTCGCCTGGTCGCCGCCCTCGACGAACCGGCCGAGCAGAACTACGTCCGCGCCCATACGGCCGCCGATCTCGCCGAGCACGGTGACGACCGCCGCGCCACCACCCGGATCTTCGGCTCCAAACCCGGAACCTACGGCGCGGGCCTGCTACAGCTCATCGATTCCAAGAGCTGGCGCACCGATGACGATCTCGCCGACGTGTACACCACCTGGGGTGGTTACGCCTACGGCCGCGACCTCGACGGTGCCCCCGCCGCCGACGATATGCGCACCGCCTACCGCCGGATCGCGGTGGCGGCGAAGAACACCGACACCCGCGAGCACGATATCGCCGACTCCGACGACTATTTCCAGTACCACGGCGGCATGGTCGCCACGGTGCGGGCGCTGACCGGCAAGAACCCCGAGGCCTATATCGGTGACAGCACCCGCCCCGATTCGGTGCGCACCCGCACCCTGTCCGAGGAGACCACCCGGGTGTTCCGGGCCCGGGTGGTGAATCCGCGCTGGCTCGAGGCCATGCGCCGGCACGGCTACAAGGGCGCCTTCGAGATGGCGGCCACGGTCGACTACCTGTTCGGCTACGACGCCACCACCGACGTGGTCGCCGATTGGATGTACGAGAAACTGGCGGAGAGCTACGTCTTCGACGAGACGAACCGCAAGTTCATGGAGCAGTCCAACCCGTGGGCACTGCACGGGATCGCCGAGCGCCTGCTCGAGGCCGCCGAACGCAAGATGTGGGCGGACCCGGACACCGAAACGCTGGACCGGCTGCGGCAGATCTACCTGGAAACCGAGGGCGAGCTGGAATGAACGGGCCGGGGCCGGCGCATCGTGCCGGCCCCACCCGGTCGCTATCCGACCCGCCAGGCCCCCTGTACGACATCATCGGCCGTGGCGAATACGACCTCCTTCGGGACCTGTCCCGGGTTCACCCCGAACGCCACCAGTCCGCTGCGCGGCTGTCCCTGCGCGATGAATCCGGACGGATACTCACCGGCCACACCGGTCAACGGGTACACCTTCGCCCCGTCCTGCATGATCATGCGCATATCGAGCGTCGGCAGGAAGTACGGCCGGCCGGCCGTCTGCTCGGCGGCCACTTCGTAGACCAGCACCGATTGACCGTCGGCACGCGCGGACACCGCGGCGTCGGAGGGCTGTACGGTCACCGCCATATCACCGCCGGTGCGGACATCGAAGGTGCTGCCGAGCGGACCGGACGCCACCGCTTCGTCCATTGCCGCGGCCGGCGGGACCGGCGCGATGGGGGTGGGCTCGGCGAGAGCCGGGGACGCGAAGACGATCGGCAGAAGCACTGCCGCGGCGGCAACAACAGTTTTCTTCATCGGTGGATCCTTCGGGGTCTGCACCCGCCGGACGCATACACGTCCAGGCCGGTCGAGT
This sequence comes from Nocardia sp. NPDC003345, assembly GCF_053589395.1. Taxonomy (NCBI): domain Bacteria; kingdom Bacillati; phylum Actinomycetota; class Actinomycetes; order Mycobacteriales; family Nocardiaceae; genus Nocardia; species Nocardia sp. NPDC003345. The sequence goes on along the minus strand of NZ_JBSFRU010000101.1, from coordinate 4,407 downwards.
CGATTCGGTGTCCGCGATGACACCCGTCCGGTCGGCCGGTAACGCTCGCGTCGCGCGCGGTGTCACCCGGCCCTCCGCGACTCTAGGGCGTATATGCCGGATCGCCACAGTCGCGAGATCCTTCTTACCGAACATGTGATGTTCGATCTTGTCGTGACCGTACCGTAACCGTCTGCGCCCGCCGCCGGTCTATGCGGAATCCATTTCCGCGAACAGCGCGCGAGCGGCCTCGATCCGGCGGGTCAGCACCGCCGGATCGGCCGCCGACCCGGAGAGGATGGCATCCATCCCGCGCAACCCCGTCCGTTCCAGCAGGCGTTTCTCGTTGGTCACCCATTCGCCGCGCGCCGCCAGGATCGCGTGCGCGGTCTGCATGGCCGCCGTCGCCAGGAGTCCGGCGGTCTCGGTGACCTTGCCCCGCGCGGCATAGGCCGACTGCGCGTAGTGCAGCGACAGTTCCGCCTGCCGCCGCCAGACCGGCGGCGCCGCGGTCCGCATGGCCTCGGGAAACCTGGGCTCCGGCAGCGATCCGCGCAGCACCCGGGCCGTGGCGATCTCACCGACCACCAGGTAACTCGGGATGCCCGCGAGATGGAAGGCCAGCGGTTCCCAGCGGAATCGTCCGGCCTCGGCCTCCGTGATCTCGTGCTCGATCACCGCGAGATCGCGGAAGTGGACGTCGACCGGGCGGCCGTCCACCGTCAGCCACGCCCCACCGTTGAACACCCCACCCCAGGCCCCCAGCTCGGAGACCTCACCGGGCCAGCCGAGCGCGCGCAGATCGGCCGGGTCGAACCGGTCGCGGTAGTAGAGGGCGAAATCCCAGTCGCTGTCGGGGCGGTGGGTGCCCTGGGCACGGGAGCCGCCGAGGGTTACCGCCCGGACGCCGGGGAGTCCGGCCAGCCGGTCGGCGATATGGTCCAGGAACTCGTCGTCGGTCACAACTCCCTTTCGTGTCGCCGTGTTCGTGCGATCACCGGCGCCCGGCCACGGTCGCGTGGGTTCCCGGGGATGTTTCGCGCAGGCGGGCCTGCAGGCCGTCCAGGACGCACCCGAGTCCGAAATCGAAAACCCGTGTACTGCCCGCCCCGGCGCCGGTGGGTATCAGCTCGCGGTAACCGGCGCGTATCTCGGGATAGTCCTCGCTCACCCGCTCCAGGAGCCGGATCGCCGCTTCGCGATCCACCGGCCCGCCGTGGGCCTGTTCCATCGCTATCACCGGAACCACCTGCCCCACAACGAAATTCGTCACCGTGGTCCCGGCGAGGTGGGCATCCGGATCCCGGAATCCCGCCGCCGCGAATGCCTGTCGTAACCGGTCACGAACCCGGAACGCCTGCGGCCCGATACTGGGGAAGCGGCCCACGAGGGTCGCCGACCAGGGATGGGCCAGCAGGACAGCGCGGAGGTCGTGGGCGTAGGTGGTGAGCAGATCTCGCAACTCCACCTCGTGCTCGGGTCCGGTGCGGCTCACCTGCCCCCAGACCTCGTCCAGCGCGAGTTCCAGTAGTTCGTTCTTGTTCGCCACATGCCAGTAGAGGCTGGTGGCGCCCGCGCCGAGTTCCGCGCCGAGTCTGCGCATACTCAGGGCGTCCAGACCTTCCTTGTCCAGCAGCGTGACCGCGGCCCGGACGATCTGGTCGCGGCTCAATCCCGTGGGTCTGGGCCGACGGGGTGCGCGGGTCCAGACGGAGTCGAACTGGTTGGGCACCCGTTGATCCTAACGCACACTCGCACACTGTTCGATTCGGTCGTACAGTGTGCGAGTGATGTCGAATGCCGGACGCGACCCGCGCAGGTGGCCGATTCTGGGCGCCCTGTGCCTCGCACTGCTCGTACCGATGATCGACAGCACCGCCCTCACCATCGCCGTCCCGTCACTGATCCGCGAACTGGATGCCACGCCCTCCGATATCCAGTGGATTCTCGACTCCTATGTGCTGGTCTTCGCCGGACTACTGCTCACCGCGGGCAGCCTGTCGGACCGCTTCGGGCGGCGGCGCATGCTGATTCTCGGCCTGCTCGTGCTCGCCTCGGGCTCCATCACCGCGGTATCGGCCGATCAACCCTGGCAGCTCATCGGGTCTCGCATCATCATGGGTATCGGCGGCGCGCTGCTGATGCCGTCGACGCTGTCCATCCTGATGACGACCTTCGACGAGACCGAGCGCCGGATGGCCCTCGCGGTCTGGTCGGCCGTGTCGATCCTGGGTATCGTGGCCGGTCCGGTGCTCGGCGGGCTGCTGCTGGAGCATTTCTGGTGGGGTTCGGTGTTCCTGATCAATATCCCGGTGGTCGGGCTGGCCATCACCGCCGCCGTGCTGCTGATGCCGGAGACCGCGGGCGAGCGGCGTCCGATCGACGGTGTGGGTGTGGTGTTGTCGATCGTGGCCCTCACCTCGGCGGTGTATCTGATCATCGAACGGGTGTGGAACCCGCTCGTGGTCGGTCTCGCGGCGGTCACGGCGGTCGCTTTCGTGCGGTGGGAGCGGCGTCACGACAATCCGATGCTGCCGCTGCACCTGTTCGCGAATCGCGGATTCACCGGAACCTGCGTCACGGTGCTGCTGATGGTGTTCGGTATGGGCGCGGTGACACTGATGCTGACTCAATATCTGCAGTTCGTGCTCGGATTCGGGCCGATGCGAGCGGGTTTCGCGCTGCTGCCCTATGCCCTGGCCGGTGCGTTGTGCAACGGTCTCGGCGCGACGCTGGGCCGCGACCTCACGAACGCCACCCTGATGGTGGCCGGATTGTCGGTGATGGCGGCCGGGTTCGCCGTGCTGGCCGTCGGTACCGGGTATCCGTGGGTGCTGGCGGGCATGCTGATCACCGGGATGGGCGGGGGACTCGCGGGGCCCGCGGGTTATGCCGCCGTGCTGAACGCCGTCCCCTTACGGCATGCCGGGGTGGGCGCCGCGCTGAACGACACCCTGCAGCAGGTGGGGGTGGCGCTGAGTATCGCGATGCTCGGCAGTGTACTGGCCGAGGTGTTCACCTCCCGGATGCCCGCCGCCGCGCCCTCGGCCGCCCGCGAATCCATCGGTGCCGCCTTCGAACTGGGTCACACCGCGGACGCCACGACGGCGTTCGCGGCAGCGGTGTCGACGGGGGCGTGGGTGAGCGTGGGGTTCTGTGTGGCGGGCGCGCTCGCCGGTCTCCTGCTGCTACGGCCCCGGCGGGCGGCGGCTTCCGGGCCCCCGGACGTCCCGGCGGAGGTGGGTCCGGCGGATGTGGGCCCGGCCGCCGGGGTCGCGCTCATCGGTACCGCCGATACCGCTACGGTGCACGCGATGCGCGGTCTCAGCCGCGGTAGACCTCGACAAAAGCGTTCGTGGCCACCGCGACGACGCCGGGCCCCATCCCCGTGCAACCCGTGCTGATCCGCTGCCCGGCCGGGGTGAACGGGTAGCTGAGCGCGTAATACGGCCCGACCGCGTACAGCGGGAACGGCCCGCTGGCATAGAGCCCCACGCAGTCGACGTGCAGTACGTAGTTGGTCCCGCCGTCCGGCCCGCACGTCGCCGACGCGCCGAAGAGATCCCGCTGGACCACACAATCCTGCGGCGCCGCCTGTGCGGTGCCGGCGCCCACGACCGCGGCGAAGGCCAGACCGGTGACCCCGGCGGCCGCGACGCGTGCGGCGGTGACAATCGTTTTCCTCATCGGCACTCCTCCTATGTCACCGTGGTCGTCGGTGGCGGACCGGAGTTCGTTACTGCTCCCGCGCGAGCCCGGCGAGTGGGGTGGACGCCGCCGGGCGCGCCGGTGTTTCGTGACGAATGTCGTCCGGGCGCCTACCGTGAATCCATGAGCTGGGACGAGATGGTGCAGGCCAAGTATGTTCTGCTGACCACCTACAAGAAGGACGGTTCACCCGTCGGTACCCCGGTCTGGGCGGCGCCGGACGGCGACCGGCTGCTGGTGTGGACCAACCCGACCTCCTGGAAGGTGAAGCGGATCCACCGGAATCCGGAGGTGACGCTGCAGATCTCGGACAGCAGGGGCCGTCCGGAGGGTGGAGAGATCCTCACCGGCGCCGCCGAGATCCTCGATGCCGCCGGAACCGAACGCGCCCGGCAGGTCGTCGGCCGCAAATACGGCATCGTCGGCACGATTGCCATCCGGGGGCACAAGCTGTTCCGCGGCGCGGGCGGATCGGTGGGGATCGCGATCACCGAACGGCCCGCCGCGTCGGGCTGAGCGCTCGGCACTCAGCCGAGGCCGTCGTCCACCGCCTCGGCCAGGCGGGCGCTTTCGGCCCGGTCGTCGGGTCCGGTGACGAGCGGGACACGCTTACCGCCGCGATAGGCGTCGCGGCCGGGTACGGGGTCGTCGACGAGGGCGATGATCGGGCGCACGGCCGCCTCGGGGCGTTGCCCGGCGAGCCGGCCGAAGACCGCGGCG